>CAZNCH010000001.1:0-76779 GCA_964571555.1 uncultured Lachnospiraceae bacterium
GCAGTCTGGAAGCTCGTCGGGCTCATAACCCGAAGGTCATAGGTTCAAATCCTATCCCCGCTACTATAAACGGAAGGTCGTTCGACCTTCCGCTTTTATTATCATAGGAAATTGCTTTGCAATTCTTATGAAATAAAACGCTCCGCCAAGGATGCACTCGCGCGATGGGAAAATGTTGCCTTCGCAACCGCGCTCGGCGCGTAGTGTCTTGCAAGCAAGACACATTGTTCTGTAAGTATCTTTGTTCCATCTTTCATTACATTGGAAAAGAAAATTTAGGGTATCGTAATAGAATAGCATGAAAGACAAAAGAAGTTATCCGGCAGGGATAGGTATAAAAAGGTGCGACGCAATGCAGAGAGCAGCGGACAATTGCAAAAACAGAAGGTTTACGGATAAAAACGACGATCAGGAACGCAGTTTATGATATAATGAGCGTTAGCGAGCGGGAGGAAACGAAGTTTACTCAGAGCGAGCGGCGAATGACGGTTGAAAACCCCTTTTCAACATAATGAGCGTTAGCGAGCGGGAGGAAACGAAGTTTACTCAGAGCATAGCGATATGGGCAGTCAAGTCGTCTAAGCGCAGCGCAAGAAGCGATAACAGCAGAGACAGGGCGTCGCCCCTTGGAGCGGCATCTCAACCATAGGAAGGGAGAACGGCAGAAAATGCATAACATTGAATTAAACAACGGCGTGATGATTCCGGCAATCGGATATGGCACCTACAAAGCCACGAATCAAGACGGCTACAGCGTCATTTTGGATGCAATCAGAGCAGGCTATCGGCACCTGGACACGGCGAAGATCTATGAAAACGAGGAAGAGGTCGGGCGAGCGGTGCGGGAGAGCGGCATTCCCAGAGAGGAATTCTTCCTCACATCGAAACTGGACAGAAATCTGCTCGGATATGAAAATGCAAAGCGGGAACTTGACCGATCGTTAATGCGGCTCGGCACCGAATATCTGGATCTGTATCTGATGCACTGGCCCAGAGCGGACTACGGAAAACAGGACTTCGATCGCTGGGAAACCCTGGATATCGAGACTTGGCGCGCTTTCGAGGAACTGCAGGAAACTGGCAAAATCCGAGCCATCGGGGTCTCTAATTTTCTTGTGCATCATTTGGAGAATCTGCTGCCTTACTGCAAGGTGATTCCGGCGGTCAACCAACTCGAACTGCATCCCGGATATCTTCAGGAAGAGACGGTTGCGTATTGCAGGGACAGGGGCATTGTGCCGGAAGCGTGGAGTCCGATCGGGAGAAGCCGATTGAGAAACAATGCACTCCTTGTGGAACTGGCGGAGAAATACAACACCACGGTCGCGCACTTATGTCTTGTTTTCGACTACGCGGAGGGCTTCGTTGTTCTGCCGAAGTCTTCCCAAAAAGCGCGGATGGAAGAGAATTTAAACCTCACGGATCTGACCCTTTCAGATGCCGACAGGGACAGAATCAGAAACATGGCGGAAGCCGGGTGGAGCGGAGAGCATCCCGACAGAGAAACCGTCGCGGTTCCGAAATGAAACGGATGAGGAAAGCGCGGCTGAAAATCAGGAATTAACGTGGATCAAAGATTTTCTCATAACAGAGAAAATCCTGCTCGTACATGTGACATTCCCCAACCAGATCGAACCCGAAGACGGCGTAGGATTTGAGCGCCTTTACGTTGTTTTTGTTCACAAGGAAATGAAGGCTGTGAAAATCACGCCGTTTCAGTTCTGCCATTCCAAATTCCAGCATTTTTCTGGCAAGCCCGCGGTTCTGCATGGACGGGGCGACACACAATCTGGCAAGTTCGCCGCCGGGGACTCCCGATGCGCTCCAACAGGGAAGCGCATCCACGTTTTCGTCCTGTTCAACAGATATTGCGGCAATGATTTTCACCCCATCTTTCATCACATAAAGAGAATCTCTCGATAAATCGAAGGAGATTTCGCGATCGGTCGGATAATCCTCGTTCCAGGGACAATATTCCAGCCCCAGCTGGGATTTGTAAAGCGCCAGAATTTCTTCCCGATCCGCGTCCGTCGCCGGCACAATCGGATAGTCTTTCGCGCATTCAGAGGTTCCGTAACGCGTCAGCAGTTTCTTCATAATAATAAAATAAGCGGGGAACAGGAAGGCGTCCGCAAGAATCCAGGCAAGCGGCGAAGAAATGGTCGCACCGGTGAAGCCGAGGAGCGGAACCAGTACCAGTCCGGTAATCGCGCGCGCGATCATCTCCATCAGACCGGAAAGGATCGCGAGGGTCGCAAACCCAAGCCCCTGAATCAGGAAACGGATCAGATTCACGAAGACAAGCGTGACGAAAAACGCGCCGGTAACGAGCAGATATTGATTCGCCTGCCGAATGAGGTCGGCTGATGGATCCGTAACAAAAAGCCGAATGAGATCCTTGCCGATCAACAGCAGGACGGCAAACGAAACGACGGAATAAACGCAGCCGATCACCGCGCTGTCGCGCAGTCCTCTCCCGATGCGTTCCGGCTTGCCGGCACCCAGATTCTGGCTGCCATAGGTTGCCAGCGCGGAACCAAGCGCGTCCAGCGGACAGGCAAAGAGAATCGTGATTTTGCCTGCGGCGGTCACGGAAGCGACCGCAATCGATCCGAGCGTGTTAACGCTTGCCGTCATAATGACGGAGCCGATCGCGGTGATGGAATACTGCAAACCCATCGGAATCCCCATGTTCAGCAAAATGAGGATGTTCTTGCGAGAAGGCTTCAAATCAACCCAGCGGAAGATCAGAAGTTGATATTTCTTCAGGATCACTATGATCAGAAAGATGACACAGACCACCTGTGATAATACCGTTGCCAGAGCGGCACCGGTGACGCCGAGGTGCAACGGAACAATAAACAGGTAATCCAGCCCCAGATTGATGGCGCAGGAAATCAGCAGCAGATAAAGCGGCGTCTTGGAATCTCCGATAGAGCGGACGGCACCCGCCAGCAGATTATAAGCAAGCGTTGCGGGAATGCCGAGAAAAATCACCAGAATATAGGAATAGGAATAGTCGATGATATCCGCGGGGGTATTCAGCAGGGTAAGAATCGGACGCGTGGAAAGCGATACGGTTGTTGTCAGAACCACGGCAAGAATGCCCGACAGAAAAACCGCATTCCCGAGAAACTTCCTCAGATCCTTGTAGTCCTTCGCGCCGTATCTGTTGGCGACTGGAATGACGAAACCGCTGCCGACGCCGTTGCAGAAACCGATGACCAGAAAGTTCAGAGAACCGGTCGCCCCTACGCCCGCAAGGGCTTCCATTCCAAGAAAACGTCCGACAATCAAAGTATCAACAAGATTATAAAACTGCTGGAACAGGTTTCCCAGAATAATGGGAACCGCAAACGCCAGAATCAGTCGAAACGGATTGCCGACGGTCAGATCCCTGCCTGTATTTTTTCTCATCCAAACACTCCTCTTGAAAACATGGTCTCACAGATAAACAGCCTTATCGGCGAGAAAGTCACACTTGATCATACGCCAAGGATCGGTGTTTTGTCCAGCCCTAAAACAAAGGAGAGGGCTTCCTTTGCGCGGAACCGGGATTACTCTTTTGTTGACAAATACCCCCAAGGGGTATATGATGAAGAGGAACAAAATACCCCGCGGGGGTATTGGGGCAGAAAGCGGATCCGTGTGATAGAGGGAATTGCAAAATGCGCGAACCAAAAACAAAGGAGAAACAAATGAGTCACGAAACAGAATGCTGTGAAAATCATGAAATACAGGCGGAGCAGAAGCATTGCTGCAGCGGTGCGCGCCACAAGGAGCGGGACGCCGAAACGAAAAAGGCGCTGAGGAATCGTTTGAAACGAATCGAAGGGCAGATTCGCGGGCTGGAAGGAATGCTAGAGGAGAACGCTTACTGTCCGGACATTCTGGTTCAGGTGTCCGCAGTTAATTCCGCGCTGAACAGTTTTAACAAAGAGTTGCTGGCACAGCACATCAAGAGCTGTGTCGTGGACGATATCAAAAAGGGAGATGACGCGACGGTAGACGAACTGGTATGCGTCATCCAGAAGATGATGAAATAAGGTGAGGTTATGAAACAATATCATGTAACGGGAATGAGCTGCGCGGCATGTCAGACGCGCGTGGAGAAGGCGGTATCGAAGGTGCCGGGCGTCACATCCTGCGCGGTGAGTCTTTTAACGAACGCGATGGGCGTAGAGGGCACGGCGTCACCGCAGGAGATTATCGCGGCAGTGGAAGCGGCGGGCTACGGCGCATCGGAAAAGGAAACAAAAAGGGAAGAGAATCACACAAGACGCCCAAAACCCGAAGAAGATGTACTGCAGGACAAGGCAACGCCGCAATTGAAGAAGCGTTTATACAGTTCCATCGCGCTGCTGCTGATCCTGATGTATTTCTCCATGGGCGTGCCAATGTGGAACTGGCACGCACCCGCCTTTTTGCAGGAAAATTACGTGTCGATGGGCTTGTTGCAACTGTTGCTTGCAGGCATGATCTTAGTGATCAACCGGAAGTTTTTCACCAGCGGATTCCGGAGCCTGTTTCATCTGGCACCCAATATGGATACCCTTGTGGCACTCGGCGCAGCGGCGGGTTTCGCCTATTCGACGGCAACGCTGTTCGTAATGAGCGCAGCGCAGATTGACGGCGGTGTTGCGGCGGCTTCCGCCTATCGAAAGGAACTGTATTTTGAATCTGCGGCGATGATTCTGACCCTGATTACCGTCGGCAAAACGCTGGAAGCCTATTCCAAGGGCAGGACGACAGATGCGTTAAAGAGCCTGATGAAGTTGGCGCCACAAACCGCAAACGTGGTTCGAGACGGGATCGAGAAGACGGTTGGGATTGACGAAGTAGGAATCGGAGACATTTTCGTGGTCAGACCGGGGGAAAATATTCCGGTGGACGGCATCGTCCTCGAGGGGAGTTCTGCGGTGAATGAAGCGGCGTTAACGGGCGAGTCCGTTCCGGTTGATAAGGAGATCGGCAGCAAGGTCAGTGCAGCAACGATGAACCAATCCGGCTTCCTCAAATGCGAAGCGACCAGGGTCGGCGAAGACACCACGCTTTCGCAGATCATTTCCATGGTCAGCGATGCGGCGGCAACCAAAGCGCCCGTCGCCAAAGTTGCGGACACCATCTCGGGTGTCTTCGTTCCGATCGTGATCGGATTGGCGATTCTCACAACGGCGGTTTGGCTGTTGCTTGGCAGAGAATTCGGTTATGCGCTAGCCAGAGGAATCTCCGTTCTGGTGGTATCCTGCCCCTGTGCGCTCGGTCTGGCGACGCCGGTCGCCATTATGGTGGGAAACGGCATGGGCGCGAAGCACGGCATCCTCTTCAAAACAGCGGAAGCCTTGCAGGAGACCGGCAGAGTACAAATCGTTGCGCTGGATAAAACGGGTACGATCACGAGCGGAAAGCCTGCGGTCACCGATGTGATTCCGGCGGCTGGCGTGGAAGCGGCGCGCCTGATCGAAATTGCCGCTTCGGTGGAGAAACCGTCGGAACATCCTCTGGCGCGCGCGGTGGTGGAATATGCGCAGGAGAAGCAAATCGTCGGTCATGAGATTTCGGAGTTTCTTGCCCTGCCCGGCAACGGACTGGAAGCAAAGTACAACGGAAAGTTGATCCTTGGCGGAAGCCTTGCTTTCATCGAATCGAAGCTGAGGGTGACGGCAGCGGTGAAAGAGATGGCGGAAACGGTTGCCGCACAGGGAAAGACCCCGGTGCTGTTTGCAGAAGACGAGGAACTGCTCGGACTGGTTGCGATCGCGGATCGAATCAAAGAGGATTCTGCGGCGGCAATTGCACAGTTGAAGAAAATGGGGCTGCATGTCGTTATGCTGACGGGGGATCATCGGAAGACCGCAGAGGCGATCGGCGCACAGGCAGGTGTAGACGAGGTGATTGCGGGCGTGCTGCCGGACGGCAAAGAGAGAGCGATCCGTTCGTTGCAGGAAAAGGGCAGGACAGCCATGGTCGGCGATGGAATCAACGATGCGCCGGCACTGACCAGGGCGCAGGTCGGCATCGCGATCGGTGCAGGTACGGATGTCGCCATGGATGCGGCGGATGTCGTACTGGTGAAATCAAAACTTTCTGATGTCGCTGCAGCGATCCGCTTGTCGCGGGCAACTTATCGGAACATCAAGGAGAATCTTTTCTGGGCGCTGTTCTATAATGTTCTGCTGATCCCGCTTGCGTGCGGCGTTTATGTCCATTGGGGCTTTTCTATGAACCCGATGTGGGGAGCGGCAGCCATGAGTTGCTCAAGTCTTTTTGTGGTGATGAATGCGCTCAGACTGAACCTGTTTCGAGTTCACGAAGCATCTCACGACAGACGAAGCAAAAATGCGATCCGTACAGACCCCAATCAGGAGACGGACAGAAACAAAGGAGGAAAGAAAATGAAAAAAACAGTGAACATTGACGGAATGATGTGCGAACATTGCGAAGCAAGGGTGAAGAAGGGGCTGGAAGCATTGAGCGGCGTTGCTTCCGCAGAAGTCAGCCACAAGAGCGGAACCGCGGTGCTGACGCTTTCGGGGGAAGTGGAAGAAGCAAAGATCAGAAAAGCAATCGAGGACGACGGCTATCAGTTCCTCTCCCTCTCCTGACAAGATTTTGCCAAATCCATCAAAATATAGTAAAATTTGAATAACTATGTGTTGATAGGATGAGGAAAGAAAATGTCTCTGATCTCGGTACAGTTCTGGATCTTCTTCGTTTTCATACTGAGCGTTTATTATTTTCTGCCCGGAAGGTTGCAATGGGTTTGGCTGCTGCTTGCAAGCGGCGCGTTCTATGCAAGCAGCGCAAGCTGGCAGCAAAGCCTGTTCTTCCTGGGCTTTTTGCTGTGCAATTATGCGGCGTCCCGTTTGATTACTCCGGATGCGAAACGACCGAAGACCGCGTTTCGGATCATTCTTGCCTTTGATCTGTTGACGCTTGCGATTTTCAAATACAGCATGTTTTTCTATCAGATCATCAACGCCGCAACGAAGCCGTTCGGCTTCGGAATCTCACAGGAGAAGTTCGATCTGTTCCACTACTATTGCGGCAAGGTATATCCGCTGCACATCTCCTATTTTCTGCTCATTGTGGTAGGTTATCTTGCGGATGTCTACTGGGGGAAAAGCGAAGTCCAGAAGAACCCCGGCAAGATGCTCCTTTTCTCCGGCTTCTTCTTGCAAATGATTTCCGGACCCATCGTGCAGTACGATCAGATGCAGGGGCAGCTCTGGGGAGAAAAGCACCGCTTTGATTACGAAACCGTTGTGCGCGGTATAGAGCGGGTACTCTGGGGTGTCTTCAAAAAACTTATGATTGCGGAGCGCGCTGCCGTCATGGTAGACACAATTTATTCCTATTATGAAGCCTATACCGGCTTCTACGTTCCGTTTGCGGCGGCGCTGTTTGCACTGCAACTCTATGCCGATTTCTCGGGACTGATGGATATTGTGCTGGGGCTGGCGCAGTGTCTTGGCATTTCTCTCCCCGAGAATTTCAACACGCCGTTCTACTCGACCGATCTTTCGGAATTCTGGCGCAGATGGCACATGACGCTTGGCGCATTTCTGCGGGACTATGTCCTCTATCCGCTGGAACGCAGCACGCCGTGGCGCAAACTGCGGAAATTCTGCAAGAAACGCTTCGGCAAGGGCTATGAGAACAAGTTTAACCTGCCGCTGTACCTGGCGCTTTTGATTTCCTGGTTCCTGATCGGATTATGGCATGGCGGGGGCTGGAATTATATTTTCGGCGTGGGGCTCTACATGTTCCTTGTGATCGTTCTTGGCGAAACGCTGCGTCCGATTTTTGTGAAAGCCACAGCATTGCTGCGGATCGATACGGAATGTTTTTCCTGGCAACTGTTCCGAAGAATACGAACCTTTCTGCTGTTCATCTTCGGCTTATCCTTTTTCCGCGCAGAAACACTGCAAGACGGTTTTCTGATGTGGAAAGGCGCCTTTGCAAAGTTTAACCCGTGGATTTTCTTCGACCGATCGCTTTACGAACTGGGTCTTTCGGGGAGGCAATGTTTCATTCTTTTTCTGGGACTGCTGGTTCTGCTTTTCGTTTCTATGCTTTCGCAGAGGGGCTCGGTAAGAGAACTTCTGCATAAACAGAACTTTGTCTTCCGCTTATCGCTCCTGCTGCTTCTCTTTGCCACGACTGTCAGTTTCGGGTATTACGGAACGGAATTTGTCGCAGCCGACTTTATTTATGGAAGGTTTTAGGATGAAGAATCTTTGTAGAGCACTGATCTCGATTGCCGCCTTTGCCTTGGTCTATTACGGGTGCAGCAGGATTCTGCTGCTGAAATCGGAAGACGGCATTGAACAGATGCAAGCGTACTATCTGCAAAAAGAGAATACCGTGGATGTGCTTCTTCTCGGGAGTTCCCACACCTACTGCGATGTAAACACGGGGGTACTCTGGGACGAATACGGCATTTCCGCCTTCGATTTGGGCGGCGCGGAGCAGCCCTTTTGGAACAGTTACTACTTCCTCAAGGAAGCGCTCAAGACGCAGAAACCGAAAGTGATCGTGCTGGATATCACCATTCCGGGGATCCGTTCCGAAGAATATCAGCTGCGCGTTTGGTCGGTGAAGAATCTGTTTGGGATCCATTTTAACAGGAACCGCATCGACGCAACCAGAATCAGCGTACCGTCATCGAGTTTTGAAACCTTGCTGAATCCGATGAACGAAATGCATACGCGCTACAGCGATTTGGACAAGGACGATTTCATAGACAGTAACCGCTCTGTCAATTATAAGGGCTTTGATTTGAGAGACGGGATCGTTCCCTACGAAACGCCAGATATGTCCGGCGTGACAGAGTTGACGCCGATGACGGAGAAAGAAGAACTCTATTACCGCAAAATCATCGAACTCACAAGGGAAGAGAAGATTCCGCTGCTTCTGGTTTCGGTGCCGTTTCCCGTCTATGAAGAAGCGCAGAAGATCTACAACTACGAATTCAAAATCGCGAAAGAAGAAGGCGTTCCCTATATTGATTACAACAAGGGAAACCATTATGCAGAGATGGATCTGGATTTCAAAACCGACATGGCGGACGAATTTCACCTGAACATCACGGGAAATGAAAAGTTCTCCAAATATCTCGGGGCGCAGCTGAAAGAGACCTACGACCTCACCGATCACAGAGGTGATGAGAAATATGACTCGTGGGAAGTAAACGCATTGATCGAACGGCAGGAAACGGCGGCAGCCAGGTTAAATAGAGCCAAGACGCCGGAAGACTACGCGAGGGTCTTGAAGAATGAGAATTATATCACTTTTTTCAACGCGGGATCAGAAGCGGACGGTCTTATGAGCGCGCACGCAGCGGCGCTGGATGCGCTGGGAATCGGCGCAGATTGGCGAGTGCAGGGAATGCATCTCATTTTACGGGGCGATCGGGTCTCCTATGCATCCGCCGAAAAGGAACAAAAAGTTCTGATCGATTTAAAGAAAACAAGACTCCTGCTGGTCAGCGAAGAAGATACGGAACAGGGCAGCAGGACGCTGCTCATGGTAGACGACAGAAGGAATGAGTTCGAGTCTTCCGGAATCGCGTTTATCGTATATGATTCCGTGCTGGACAGAGTGGTGAGCCGGAGAGAATTTGAGGAATAGGAGCGAAGATGAAATACCTTATTTTAGGCGCGGGTCCTGCGGGGCTGGCATTTGCGAATCAGTTGCTGCAAAACGGGGAAGAAGACTTCCTGGTTCTTGAGAAAGAGGCGGATGCCGGCGGGCTGTGCAGAAGCAGAGAGGTGGACGGACGTCCGCTGGATATCGGCGGCGGACATTTTCTGGACGTTAAGAACCCAAGGGTGCTTGACTTTGTGTTTCCCTTTCTGTCGATGGAAGAGTGGGATCGATATGAGCGTGATTCCAGAATTGTTGTAAACGGAAATGTCATTCACAGCCCGATTGAAGCCAATATCTGGCAGATGAAGTTGTCCGATCAGGTGGAGTATCTGAAAGCGATTGCAATTGCGGGCTGCAATCTGGGCGAAACCATGCCGGAGAACTTCGTCGATTGGATTTACTGGAAACTCGGAAAAAAGATTGCGGAAGATTATATGATTCCGTATAATCAGAAGATGTTCGGTTCGGATCTGAATATTCTCGGAACCTATTGGCTGAACAAACTGCCGAATGTTTCCTTTGATGAAACACTGATCAGTTGTCTTGAGAAGAAGGCGTACGGCACCCAACCGGGACACGCGCAGTTCTTCTATCCGAAAGAGTACGGAATCGGGGAACTGTTCGCACGGATGGCAGCTGCACTGGGCGATCGGATTCGATATAATACGCCGGTGGAGACCCTGGATCTTGAGACGAAAACAGTCAACGGAACCTATCGGGCAGAAAGAATCGTGACGACCGTTCCGTGGACGGCAATCGAAAAGATCACGGGACTCCCCGTGTATCTTGAGACGGCGGTTCACGCCTTAAAGCACAGTTCCGTCGTGATCACCTACCGCCCTGAAATGCTTGAGACGAAAGCGCAATGGATTTATTATCCGGATCTGTCGCTGCCGCATCACCGCATTTTGGTGCGCCATAATTTCTGTCCCCGCGCAAAGGGCTACTGGACGGAAACGAATCTGACCAGATTCAAGGAAGAACAGGCGGAGGGACAGCCCTATTATATCAACGAATACGCCTACCCGCTGAATACGATAGGGAAAGAGGAAAACATGGCGACGCTGCTTGTGTTTGCGGAGAAAAAGGGCGTCATCGGTCTCGGAAGATGGGGCGAGTGGCAGCATTTTAATTCAGATGTCGTCATTGCCAGAGGAATGGATCTGGCGGACCGGCTTTGTGGGAAAGAACGGGAAGATGAGAATATTGTGGTCAAAAATCAAAAACGATAAACTGTTCCGCTATCAGGCAGTGACAACGGTGCTGTTTGTTCTGCTGATCACGGCGCTGGCGTGGCAGAGTGACGACGCCTATCACGCTTATATCATGGCAAAGAATCTGGTGCTCGGAAACGGCTTCGTCTACAATGTCGGAGAACGGGCAAGCGCATCCTCCTGTCCGCTGTTTACGCTGATCATCGCCTTCGGGTACTTTTTCTTTCGGAAGATGTTCCTTGTATCGCTTCTGATCTGCATTTTCTTTTCCACCGCAGCTTATGTGGTGATCGTGAAGACTTTCTGCAAGACGGAAAAGCAGGTCCTGGGAACCTTTTTGACGCTTGCGGCGAGTTCCTGCTTCATCAGTTATACCACGAGCGGCTTGGAAAACTGTCTGCTGTTTTTCCTGGCGGCGCTTTTCCTGAAATACTATTTTGCAACGGAGCGATACCGCGCAGGGGAGTTGCTGATCCTGGCGATCCTGGTGGCGCTGCTTGCGATGACCAGAATGGACGCCGTCCTGCTTGTTGTCCCGATGGCGCTTTACGCTTACCTTGCAAGAAGAGACAGGGTCTCTTTCGGTAAGGCGGTGCTGCTTGGTATTGCGGGGCTGTCTCCGTTTTTCCTCTGGGAGTTGTTTTCTCTCTTTTATTATGGTTTCCTCGTTCCCAATACCGCCTTTGTGAAGCTTGGTACGGATATCCCGAAAAAGGAATACCTGGCAAGGGGCATCATGTATCTGGGAATTTCCGGCATCTGCGACGTGCTGTTAATCGCAGTTCCGCTCTTTGTGATTATCGTCACGATCCTGCTTCAGAAGCGGCGGGAACTGTTTTGCTCGGCAGGTGTTCTGCTGTATCTTGTCTATGTAATCTATATCGGCGGAGATTTCATGCTGGGAAGACATTTTACCGTAATGTTCCTGATGTCGGTCATTTGCTTCCTGCATTTGCAGAACGAGACCTTCTTCGGACACGCAAAGCGACAGGTGATAGAACGCGCAGCCGGTGTGGTTCTTGCGCTCGGTTTGCTTTGCAATCTGACGGGGTCGGTGATTACGAATCAGTTGCTGTTCGCGTACGGGGCGTCTCCGATTTCTGATGAGCGCGCCGGGTATTTCAAATATACCAGCCTTTATAACAATGTTCGCGCCTATCTTTCGGAAGGGCGTCTGATTCTGCGCGATGCATGGAACGAGCAGGGAATAGAAGAATATCGCGAGGCGGGTTACGAAAGAGGTATTCTGCGGATGGTTCCGGGCATCTCCATTTATTATAATTCGGACATGTATTTAAATGACCAGTACGCGCTCGGTGATCCCTTTCTCTCCAAACTTCCTGCGGTCAGAGAGGACGGCTGGAGAATCGGACACAGTTGGCGGGAAGTGCCGCCGGGATATGCCGACAGCGTGTTTGTCAACGAGAATCGGATCGAGGATGCGGATCTTGCCGCCTATTACGACAAGATTCTCCTGATTACAAGAAGCGAGCTCTTCGATGGAGAACGTCTTCGTGCTGTGATGGAGATGAATCTGGGGAGATACGATCATCTGCTTGATCACTACCGAAATTCGTTGGATGAGAACTGTAGACTGATACCAAAGGACGAATGAAAGCGCATGGGAAAGATATTTTGCATACTGGGCAAGAGTTCGACAGGGAAGGACACGGTCTATCGGCGAATCCTGAACGATCCGGACCTGAATTTAAACAGCGTGGTTTCTTATACAACGCGCCCGATTCGGGATGGCGAGAAGCAGGGAGAGACCTACCATTTTGTTTCGGAGGATGATTTTTGGCGTCTGAAATCCGAAGGAAAAATCATCGAAGACCGCGCTTACCGAACCGTGCACGGACTCTGGCGGTATTTCACCGTCAACGACCGGAAACTGGATCCGGAGCATAGGGACTATCTGATGATCGGCGTTTTAAATTCCTATCTGTCGATCAGAGACTTCTTCGGAAAGGATCGTGTTGTGCCGATCTATATAGAAGTAGATGACGGAGTTCGCCTGCAAAGAGCATTGGATCGCGAGAAGAAACCGGAGAACCGGAAGTTTGCAGAATTGTGCCGCAGATTCCTGGCGGACAGTGAAGACTTTGCGGAAGAAAAACTGCTGGCAGCAGGACTGACAACGCGCTTTGCCAATGACGATCTGGATCTTTGCGTGGACCGCATCAAAGCATATATTCAGGCAAAGCTGTCCGGAAGGGAGGGCCTCTGAATGGATATCAAAGTGAATCAGCCGACAAGTGTGAACATGCAGACGGAACAGGTACAGAATGCCCAACTGACGGACGAGCAGTTCAAATTCACGCTGATGAGCAAGATTTCAGAGGAAGGACTGCAGGAGAGATTGTCGCTTCTGTTCGACGACATCACGATGCAGGGAAAGCGCATCTCGAAACACATGGACGTCAGAGATATGAAGAAATACCGCGGGCTGATCAAGGAGTTCATGAATGAGATCATCAACCGTTCTCATAAGTTCTCCCGAGAGAACTTTCTGGACAGAAAAGGCAGGCACAGGGTGTACGGGATCATCCGCCTGATCGATCAGAATTTGGACGAACTTGCAGAGGAACTGATGCGGGAAGAAAAGGATCATATTTCGGTACTCGGAAAGATTGGAGAGATCAGAGGGCTGCTTCTGGATATTTTTACATAAAAACACATGAAAAGTTTTAATGAAATCATCGGGCAAAATCATATCATAGAGTGTCTTCGAAATGCCATTCAGATGCGCACGGTGAGCCATGCCTATCTGATCGAGGGCGAAGCGGGCTCCGGCAAGAAAAGCATTGCCAAACTCTTTGCAATGACCTTGCTCTGTGAAGAAAGCGACGTCGAGCCCTGCCTTAACTGCCATTCCTGCAGACAGGCGTTGAGCGACAACCATCCGGATCTTTGTATTATTACACATGAGAAGCCGGAGTTGATTTCGGTGAACGAGATTCGAAAACAGCTCGTGGATGATGTGGGAATCAAGCCCTATCACAGCGACTATAAAATTTATATCATACCGGATGCGGAGAAGATGAATGCAAATGCGCAGAACGCGCTTCTGAAAACATTGGAAGAACCCCCGTCCTACACGGTGATCCTGTTGCTTGCCGCCAACGCGACACGCCTGCTGGAAACGATCCGCTCCCGCAGCGTTCCGCTCTTGCTGCGGCCGCTCAAGGATCGCGAGGTCAAAGAATACCTGATGAGACAGCAGCAGATTCCGGATTATCGCGCGAGTGAAGTGGCTGCTTTTGCCAGGGGAAATGTCGGCAGAGCCGAAATGCTTCTGAAAAACGAATCGTTTCAAGCGCTTCGCGCAGAAGCGGAACTTCTCTTTCAGGAAGCGGAGAGAATGAACGCAGCCGAGATTTCGAAAGCGGCAAAGCGAATCGGTGAAATGAAAACCGACCTTACCGAATTCTTTGATTACCTTATGCTCAGGTATCGGGATGTTTGCATTTATAAAGCAACCGGCGAGACGGGAAGACTGCTCTTTCAAAATGAAGTGCGATTGACGGCGGAACGCGCGAGAAAATGCAGTTATGAAGGAATGGACGCTGTGTTTTGTTGCATAAAAAAAACAAAAGACAGGATCAGATCGCATGCGGCGACGGAGATTGCGCTCGAAATGCTGATCCTGACGTTAAAGGAGAATTAGAATGAGAAAAGTAATCGGTGTCAGATTCAGAACGGCGGGAAAGGTTTACTATTTCGATCCGAAGCAGCTGGAAATAAAAAGAGGCGAGCATGTCGTTGTGGAGACGGCGCGCGGCGTGGAGTACGGAACGGTGGTGCTTCCCGTGACGGAGATGGAGGATGAAAAGGTTCCGCAACCGCTCAAAGCCGTGCTTCGCAAGGCGACGGAGGAAGACGCCAAAACAGAAGAAAAGAATCGCGCCAAGGAAAAGGAAGCGTTCAAGATCTGCCTTGAAAAGATCGAGAAGCATAAGCTGGAGATGAAGTTGATTGATGCGGAGTACACGTTCGACAACAACAAGGTGCTTTTTTATTTCACGGCGGACGGAAGGGTGGATTTCCGTGAACTGGTAAAAGACCTCGCCGCAGTCTTCAAGACGAGAATTGAACTGCGTCAGATCGGCGTCAGAGACGAGACAAAGATTCTGGGCGGGATCGGCGTCTGCGGGAGACCGCTCTGCTGTAGTACGTATTTGTCGGATTTCGCGCCGGTTTCCATCAAGATGGCGAAAGAACAGAACCTCTCCCTGAATCCGACCAAAATTTCGGGTATTTGCGGAAGGCTGATGTGCTGTTTAAAGAATGAAGAAGAAACCTATGAGGAACTGAACAGGAAAATGCCGAACATCGGCGATACCGTGACAACGGACGACGGATGGAAGGGCGAGGTGGCTTCCGTCAACATCCTAAGGCAAGTGGTAAAGGTGGTTGTGGATGTGGACGATGAAAAGGAGATCAAAGAATACAAGGCAAGCCAGTTGCGGTTTAAGAGCAGACACCGGAAGAACCAGGAAAAGATGTCGGCGGAAGAGAGGAAGGCTTTAGCGCAGCTGGAGAAGAAGGATGACAAATCAAAACTCGACGACAATTGAGTTGAAAGAGGGCGAACGGCTGGACGATCTGCAGCGAAACGGCTATCGGATCATTCAGAATCCGGAGAAATTCTGTTTCGGGATGGATGCGGTGCTGCTGTCGGGCTTTGCGACGGTGAAGCCTGAAGAGACGGTGCTGGATATCGGAACGGGAACAGGCATCATCCCGATTCTGCTTCAGGCGAAATCGCAGGGAAAGCACTTTACGGGGATCGAGATTCAGGAGGAAAGCGCAGATATGGCGCGCCGTTCGGTGCGGCTTAACGGACTGGAAGAAGAAATATCGATTGTATGTGACGATATCAAACGCGCGGAAACGATTTTCACAAAGGGGAGTTTCTCCGTTGTGACGTCGAATCCGCCTTATATGATCGGGACGCATGGCTTGCAGTGCGGTACCGCGCCGAAAAGCATTGCACGTCACGAGGTCTGCTGCACACTGGAAGATATCATCAGAGAGGGCAGCCGGCTGTTGAAAGAAAAGGGGCGCTTCTATTTGGTGCACCGCCCGTTTCGGCTGGTTGATATCTTTGAAACGTTTCGGAAGTACCGACTGGAACCGAAACGAATGAAACTGGTCTATCCGTTCGTGGATCAGGAGCCGAATATGGTGCTGATCGAGGCGGTCAAAGGCGGGAAAGCCAGGCTGCGCGTTGAGAGGCCGCTTATTGTTTACGAGTCGAAAGGCAGATATACGCAGGAGATTTACGATGTTTACGGATACTAGGGAAGGAATGCTCTATCTGTGTGCGACGCCGATCGGCAATTTGTCCGATTTGACGGAGCGCGTTCGGATGACGCTTGGCGAAGTGGATCTGATCGCAGCGGAGGATACGAGGAACAGCATTCGGCTGCTGAATCACCTTGAGATCCGCACGCCGATGACGAGTTATCACGAATTCAACAAATATGAAAAAGCCGCCGATCTGATCCGACAGATGCAGGCAGGGAAAAATATTGCTTTGATTACAGACGCCGGAACACCGGCGATTTCCGATCCGGGCGAGGTGCTGGTGCGAATGTGTCATGAGGCGGGAATCCGCGTTACTTCACTGCCGGGTCCCTGCGCCTGTATTACGGCGCTGACGCTTTCGGGAATGCGTGCGAGAAGGTTCTGCTTTGAAGGTTTTCTGCCGTCGGATAAGAAGGAACGCAAAGAAATTCTGGCGCAGTTGTCGACGGAAGCCAGAACGATGATTCTCTATGAAGCGCCGCACCATTTGAAAGGAACGCTTGCGCAGCTTTATGCGGCGCTCGGAGAACGGGAACTGGCGATCTGTAAGGAATTGACCAAAATACACGAAAGTTGTCTGAAAATGACGCTTGCGGAAGCGGTTTCCTATTATATGGAGAACGAACCGCGCGGCGAATATGTGCTGGTGATCGCGGGCAAGAGCGCATCGGAAGCGCAGGCGGAAGCGCGGGAACAATGGCTGAAAATGCCGCTTGCAGAACATCTGGCGATCTATGAAGCGCAAGGAATGGAGCGGAAAGATGCCATGAAGAGGGTGGCGCGCGATCGCGGTCTTTCGAAAAGGGACGTTTATCAACAACTACTGTAATCACAACGGCAATTATGCTATAATGTAGAAGATTATAAGCAGCAGAAGGAGAGGAAATGAGCAGAACACCGTATTATATTACAACTGCGATTGCTTATACATCCGGCAAACCGCACATCGGCAACAATTACGAGGTGGTTCTGGCGGATGCGATCGCACGATATAAGAGAAAAGAAGGCTATGACGTATTCTTCCAGACCGGAACGGATGAGCACGGACAGAAGATAGAACTGAAAGCGGAGGCGGCGGGGGTGACCCCGAAACGCTATGTGGATCAGATTGCCGGCCAGATTCAAAGCCTCTGCGATCTGTTGAATATTTCATACGATAAGTTCATCCGAACGACGGATGAGAACCATGAGAAACAGGTACAGAAGATTTTTCGCAGGCTCTATGAGAAAGGCGACATTTACAAGGGAGCCTATGAGGGCATGTACTGCACGGAGTGCGAAGCGTTCTGGACGGAATCCCAACTCGCGGACGGCAAATGTCCGGACTGCGGCAGAGACGTGCATCCCGCAAAGGAAGAGGCTTATTTCTTCAAAATGAGCAAGTATGCGGATCGGCTGATCGAGCATATCAATACGCACCCCGAATTCATACAGCCAGTCTCCCGCAAGAACGAGATGATGAACAACTTCCTGCTTCCGGGACTGCAGGATCTGTGTGTCTCCAGAACCAGTTTCAAGTGGGGCATTCCGGTTGATTTCGACGAGAAACATGTGGTTTATGTGTGGCTGGATGCGCTGAGCAACTACATTACCGGAATCGGTTACGATGCAGACGGTCAGTCTTCCGAACAGTACAAGAAGTTTTGGCCCGCAGATCTGCACCTGATCGGAAAGGACATCATCCGTTTCCATACGATCTATTGGCCGATTTTCCTGATGGCGCTGGACGAGCCGCTGCCAAAGCAGGTCTTCGGGCATCCGTGGCTGCTGATGAACAACGACAAAATGAGCAAATCCAGAGGAAATGTCATCTATGCGGATGATCTGGCGGACTATTTCGGTGTAGATGCGGTTCGCTATTATGTGCTGCATGAGATGCCGTTTGAGAACGATGGTAACGCAACGCTTTCTCTGATTGCGGAGCGTCTCAACTCGGACCTTGCGAATACGCTCGGCAACCTTGTGAACCGCACGATTTCGATGAGCAACAAGTATTTCGGCGGAGAGGTCAACCGCTATCAGACGGAACTGACGGAGCAGATGGAGGCCATCGACGAGGATCTCAAGGGTACGGTGACGTCCGCCTGCGAGAAGGTGACGGAGAAGATGAACGCGCTTCGCGTCGCGGATGCGCTGACAGAAATCTTTGTCGTCTTCAAGCGACTGAACAAATATATCGACGAGACGGAACCCTGGGTACTCGCCAAAGACGAGAACAAACGGGAGCGATTGGCGACGGTGTTATACAATCTCGTCGAGGGCATCGTGATCGGAGCATCTCTCTTAGAGCCGTTTCTTCCGGAAACGGCGGAGAAGATCGTTCGTCAGCTGAATACGGAAGTAAGAGAATTAAAGGAGCTGAACAGTTTCGGTCTCTATCCGCAGGGCGGAACGGTTACGGACCAGCCCAAGATTCTCTTTGCCAGACTTGATCTGGAAGACGTCGTCAAAAGGGAAGAAGAGCTGGCGGCGGGAAGGACGGCGGAAACACCTGCGACAACAGAAGAAACAGGGATTGAGATCCAAAAGAAACCGGAAATCACCTACGATGATTTTGCGAAATTACAGTTCAGGGTCGGCGAGATCATCGCTTGCGAAGAAGTGCCGAAGTCCAAAAAGCTGCTCTGTTCCAGGGTGAAGATCGGAAACGAAGTAAAGCAGATTGTGTCCGGAATCAAGCAGTATTACAGCGCTGCGGAAATGGTCGGCAAGAAGGTCATGGTGCTCACGAACTTAAAGCCGGCAACGCTTGCGGGGGTGGTGTCCGAGGGAATGCTGCTCTGTGCGGAAGACGCTGACGGCGATCTGGCGCTTGTGATACCGGAGAAGCCGATGCCGACGGGAGCAGAGATCAGTTAGAGAGGGAAGGATATGGTGAAAAGAGAAGAGCTTTGGTTTGATTCCAGAGATGAACAGCATAAGATCCATGCGGTTCGTTGGATTCCCGCGGGGGAGATCAAATGCATTCTTCAGTTGATCCACGGAATGGCGGAACACATCGAACGTTACGACGCCTTTGCAAGAAATATGGCGGAGCGCGGCGTCCTGGTGGTTGCAAACGACCATCTCGGACACGGGAAGAGCGTAGTTTCGAAGGAAGAATACGGATATTTCTGCGAGAAGAATCCGCTGACGGTGGTGATCCGCGATGTTCACCGACTGAAGAAGCTGACACAGGAGGCATATCCGGGCTTAAAATACTTCATTTTCGGACACAGTATGGGTTCCATGCTGTTGAGAAATTATCTCTTCCGCTACGGCAACGGGATCGACGGCGCGCTGATCTGCGGCACGGCATACCAGCCGCCCGTCAAGACGGCACCGGGAATCGCAGTGCTGAAACTGATGACGGCATGGAAGGGGGAGAAGTATAAATCCCGCTTCGCGTCGAATCTGGTAAACGGAACGCCAAACGCAAGGATACGCCCGCCGCGCACGGAGTTCGACTGGCTGACGAAGGATAACGATATTGTAGACGCATATATCGAGGATGAAGCCTGCGGCTTTTTGTTCACGCTGAACGGCTATCTGACGTTAGTGGAGAGCGTGCGCAGGCAGAACAAAAAGCAATACCTTGAGAGCATGCCAAAAGACCTTCCGATCCTCTTCCTTGCCGGAGAGGAAGACCCCGTGGGAAGTTACGGGGAGGGTGTACGACGTTCCTATCAAATGTTTCTGGACGTCGGGATGAAGCAGGTAGGAATCCGGCTCTATCCGGGGGCTCGACATGAGATCCTGAACGATTCCTGCAAAAAAGAAGTTTATGAGGATGTCTTTTCTTTCATGGAACAAAACATGAAGTAGACGCTTGGGGGAGCGCATTAAGAAGGGAGAAATCATGAAGAAAATTATTTGTCTGTTACTTACCATGGCGCTTACGCTTTCCATGATGGTCGGTGTCGGCGCAACCGAAGTCATCACCTTTGATGACGACACGAAAAAGGAAGAAGCGGCACCGACCCCGACGTCCGAAGTTGCTGCGCCGGCTCTGTCAAATGCCTACATCGCCCTTGGCTCCGATCTGACGCAGAATCAACTTGGCACAGTGCTTTCTCTGATGGGAGTATCCGCTGCGGATCTTCCGAATTACAATGTGGTCTACGTGACTAACGCGGAAGAACATCAGAGACTGGACAAATATATCGATCCCAAGGTAATCGGAACGAAGTCCCTGTCTTCGGTTCTGGTCAAGCCTGCGACGGCGGGACATGGCGTTGTGGTAACCACCAAGAACATCAATTTCTGTACGACCAATATGTACCGGAACGCGCTGATTACAGCAGGCGTCCAGGATGCAGACATCATCGTTGCCGCGCCGTCCCAGATTTCCGGTACGGCAGGACTCATCGGCGCGCTGAAAGCGTATGAGCAGATGTCCGGCAAAGCGGTCGGCGAGAATGCGCTGGACACCGCGCTGAACGAACTGGTCACCACGGGTGAATTGTCCAATTCCGTGGGAGGAACCACGGAAGCGGAGGAACTGATTTCCTACATCAAGGCACAGGTGGCCGCCAACGATCTGGAAACAGAGGAAGAGATCGAGGCTGCGGTACGAAAGGGCATGAAGGATCTGAACGTTTCTCTTTCCGAAGAGGAAGTAAAGCGAATCGTGAATCTGATGATGAAAATCAAATCTATGGGGATTGATTTTAATGTGCTTGCGGAGCAGGCGGATGATATCTATGCAAAATATAAGACGCAGATCGACAACGGCACCTTCAATATCAACGATGTAAAGTTGGAAGATCTCGGTCTTGGCAAGCTCATTACCAAGTCTGTCGGAAATTTCTTCAAAGAGGTCGGCAGTTCCATCAAAGACTTCTTCGGCGGTCTGTTTACAAAGAGGAAGAAATAATTGGAAATCAGATCGATTCGACAGAGAGAGTGGGAAGACGCCATGCAGCTTGCATGGAATACCTTTCTGATTTACGAGGCGCCGGACTATTCGGAAGAAGGGGTAAAGCACTTCAAGGAGTTTGTGAAGGGAAAGGATTTGAAGAAAATGTTCCTGGAAGGGCAGTACCGGGCGTTCGGCGCCTTCGAGAACTCTCTTTTGGTAGGGATCCTGACGGTTCGGAACCGAAGTCATATTTCCCTGCTCTTTGTCGATGCCGAGTGGCACCGTAAAGGCGTCGGAACGGCGCTGATACAACGCCTGTTCCAATTTGAACGGGACGAGATGGGCGTCTGTGAGGTCACTGTGAATGCCGCGCCCTATGCAATCGAATTCTACCGGAAAATGGGGTTTTCGGAACTGGAAGAGGAGAAATTGACGGACGGTATCCGCTATACCCCCATGATTGCGAGACTGCGTCATGGTCTTTGCCCCTGATCGGGCATTGCTGTATGTCTTTGCACCAAAGTAAATTTATTTATCGGAGTAGTTATGAACAAGATTTTTGATTCCGAAGGCCCACTGTTTTCCACGCTTGGGAAAATGGCTGACCTCATGCTGTTGAATGTGCTGTATCTCCTTTGCAGTCTGCCGGTGATTACCATCGGCGCATCCACCACAGCATTGTACTATGTCACACTGAAAATGGTAAAGGATGAAGAAGGCTATATTTTCAAGAGTTTCTTCAAGGCGTTTCTGCAGAATTTCCGACAGGCAACGCTGATATGGCTGATCTTTCTGCCGGTCGGCGCAATCCTTCTGCTGGATTACCTGATCATTAACGGAACGCTGCTGGATGTATCCGCTATGCCCGACTCGTTCCGCAAGGTGTTGTTGATCCTGCTGCTGGTGGTCGGTTTCCTGTATTTTTTTACGCTGCGCTATGTCTTTCCGATACTGGCACGGTTTGAAAACACCATCGGAAACACGATCAAAAACGCGCTCTTAATCAGTATCCGCCATCTTCCGCAGACGGTGCTGCTGCTTGCGATGCCGGTTCTGGCAGGCGTTGTTCTCTACTTTTTTCCGGCGGCGCTGATTCTGATCCTGCTGATTCTCTGCGGGTGGATTGCCTATTTGTCTTCCAAGATCTTTGTAAAAATATTTGTGAACTATATGCCCGGACAGGATGTCAGTGAAATGCCGGCGCACTCCGACGATACGGACGGGGGAAGTTGATTTCCGATAAACGGGGGTTGCAGATGTCTGAATCTTCCAAAAAAGCAAAAAATAATGCATGCTGGTTGCAGTGGACGCTTCCGACAGTTACCTTTGCTGTTGTGATTGCGCTGCTGCTTACCAACTATAGCCTGAAAACGACGACTGCAATCACCTCGGATGAAACCGAGGCTCTTTTTGACCAGGTCTACAGTTACGGGGAGCGCTACGAGGAGCTGTATGCGGAATTGTTGAGGACGGCGGTACTGACGGCGGAGTTCAGTGCAGAGACCGCCGATCCGTTCGCAATACCGAATTATCGGCTGCTTCGCGGCGTTCTGGCACATTATCCGGTGACGGGAGCCTATCTGGTCAAGACGGACGGAACGGCAAGAAATGCTTCGGGAAACAGTTGTAATGATTTGGGAAAACGCTATCTCAACAAATTGCCGCTGGACGGACCGTCAATTTCGGATTATTTCAAAACGCCGGTGGGAAGACAGATCGCGCTGATCAGCGCGCCGATCCGTACAGAGATGGGAACCAGAGGTTTCGTCGTGTTTGAATTTGCGCCAAAGAGCCTGAAAGAGGTCGTAGATACGCCGGAGTATGTTTCTTCCAGCGTTTATGCGCTGGTGTCAAAGCGCGGGGTGATTGTAGATCAGGCGGGACTTCAAAGTTCCTTCATGGCGCTGAACAACAACTTTTTCGAAGATGCGGCGAAATATGAATTCGTGCGGGGTTCCGTTTCCGAAATGAAGCAAACGCTTGCGGCGGGACGTTCCGGATACGCGCAGGCGAAGATTAACGCAATGAACGAAAGGATCTTCCTCTATAAGCCGGTGGGAGAAAACGGCGACTTCCTGCTCGTCTCCGTCAACATGGGAACCCTACAGAAGAAAATTGCAGACCGCACCAAGACAACGGATCGGTTTGCGACGCTGATATATATTCTGCTCGGGGTCTTTGTCGTAATTCTGTTCTCGAACGGTATCGTCAACGTTACGACGAACACCAAAAAGAGCAAGGAACTTCAAGACAAGGCGGAGACAGATCTGCTGACCGGATTGTTGAATAAGATCGCAACGGAAGAGCGGATCAAAAATTATCTGCAGGATGTCGGCAGGGATAAAATATCGATGATGTTCATTTTGGATATCGACAATTTCAAGAACATCAACGATACGATGGGACACGCTTTTGGGGATGAAGTAATTTCCGCACTCGGCAGACAGTTGAGCGCGGAGTTCAGGGTGACGGATATTGTCGGACGAACCGGCGGGGACGAATTTACGATCTTCTTAAAGGATCTGAAGGACAGGGCGGTGCTTCGTACGGAAGCCGAAAGAGTCCTGAATATCTTTAAGAATTTCAAGGTGGGCGAATATACGAAGTATTTCGCAACGGCGAGTATCGGCGTGGCAATATACCCGCAGGATGCCAACAGTTTCGAAGCCCTGTATAAGGCGGCGGATCAGGCGCTATACAAAGCGAAGAATCAAGGCAAGAACCAAATGGCGTTTTACCGCGATCTCACAGAACAGAAATAGACAAAATGTACAGCAAGAGAAATATTTTTTGTATAAAACGGTCATGTTCAGAAGGCATGACCGTTTGTTATACTGTTACAGTAAGTAAAAACCCAGTATGTATTGGAGGAAGAAAATGGCAAGTTTAACACTCACAAACATTTGTAAGGTTTATCCGAACGGCTTTCAGGCGGTAAAAGATTTCAATCTTGAGATCGAAGACAAAGAGTTCATCATCTTTGTAGGCCCTTCAGGATGCGGCAAGTCCACAACGCTTCGTATGGTGGCAGGTCTGGAAGAGATCACCTCCGGCGAACTGAAGATCGGCGACAGAGTCGTGAACGATGTAGAGCCCAAGGACAGAGATATCGCGATGGTGTTCCAGAACTATGCGCTCTACCCGCACATGTCCGTATATGACAATATGGCATTCGGTCTGAAACTTCGTAAGGTTCCGAAGGATGAGATCGACAAGCAGGTGAAGGAAGCGGCGAAGATCCTGGATCTGGAATCTCTGCTTGATCGTAAGCCGAAGGCTCTTTCCGGCGGTCAGAGACAGCGTGTGGCAATGGGACGTGCAATCGTTCGTCATCCGCAGGTGTTCTTAATGGACGAACCGCTTTCCAATCTGGATGCGAAACTCCGTGTGCAGATGCGTATTGAGATCGCGAAGCTGCATCAGAGACTGGGCACGACCATTATCTATGTAACGCATGACCAGACAGAAGCAATGACGCTCGGAACCAGAATCGTTGTAATGAAGGACGGCGTTGTTCAGCAGGTGGATACGCCGCAGAACCTCTACGATAAGCCCTGCAACCTCTTTGTTGCCGGCTTCATGGGCTCTCCGCAGATGAACTTCCTGGATGCGGTTGTTGAAGCAAACGGCGAGACTGTAATCCTCAAGGTTGTCGGCAAGTCCATTCCGCTTCCTCCGGCGAAGTCCAAGAAACTGATCGAGGGCGGCTATGTTGGGAAGACCGTTACTTTCGGTATTCGTCCTGAGGACGTTTATGATTCCGAAATGTTCATCGATGCTTCCCCGCAGAGCGTGTTCGAATCTCAGATCAAGGTTTACGAGTTGCTCGGTGCCGAAGTTTACTTATACTTCGACCTGGAAGAGTTCCCGATCACCGCGAGAGTGGATCCCAGAACAACGGCAAGACCCGGGGATACCTGCAAGTTTGCACTCGACGTTGAGAAGATTCACGTATTCGATAAAGAGACGGAGTTGGCAATTACCAACTAGTCCGCAGCCATGCATCAGAGCCCTTCTTCGGAGGGGCTCTTTTCTATGGAAAGCAAGATAAGACTCTGTTATAATCATGTCAGGAAGAACGGACGAAACGGAGAGACGTTTTATGATTACCAATCAAACGATTCAAAATACAATCGAAGAAGCAGGCAGGATTTCGGGAATGAAGTTCTTTGTTGCGGACGATTTCGGAACCGTGATTGCGGAGAGCGGGACGATCCGCGCTCCCCAATCGGCGATGCTGCTTGATTTCGCAAGATCCGAAGCCGATACGCAGGCAATCGGCGACATTATGCTGTTTCGCGTGGAGGAAGACGGAACGACGGCTTATGTTCTCGGCGTTCTGGGAGACGAGAATCCGCATTTGGTCGGCAGACTGGTTGCGGGACAGCTCCGAAGCCTGATCATTGCCTATAAGGATAAAGTGGATCGAAACAGTTTCTACCAGAATCTTCTCCTGGATAACCTGCTCCTCGTTGACATCTATAACCGCGCGCAGAAACTGCATATCGACGTCGTTAAGCCGCGGGCGGTTTTTGTAATCGAAATAAAGGCAAAGCGGGACGCCGGCGTGCTTGAAATGGTGCGGGAATTGTTTTATTCGACCGCAGGAGATTTCGTGACCTCAGTGGACGAGAATCATATCATTGTGATCAGGACGCTTTCCGAGAACGAGTCTTATGAGGCGCTTCAAGAGACGGCGGAAATGCTGCGGGACATGTTGAATTCGGAAGCCATGACGGACGTCAGAATTGCTTACGGAACGATTGCAAATGAAATCAAGGGAATCTCGAAGTCCTACAAAGAAGCGAAAATGGCACTGGATGTGGCGGGGATTTTCTACGCGGAGAAAGCCATTGCCGCGTATAATACCCTGGGGATCGGCCGGCTGATCTACCAGCTGCCCGTCAATCTCTGTAAGATTTTCATTCAGGAAATCTTCGGAGATGATTTTCCGGATGCGATTGACGACGAGATGCTCACAACGGTAAACAAGTTCTTCGAGAACAGCCTGAATGTCTCGGAAACATCGAGACAGTTGTTCGTGCATCGCAATACGCTGATTTATCGTCTCGAGAAACTGCTGAAAGCGACCGGTCTGGATGTGCGCGTATTCGATGATGCGCTGACCTTTAAGATCGCGCTGATGGTAGTCAACTATATGAAATATATCGAATCGATGGAATAGGATCAGTCCACTCCGCGGATTGCGACGTGATCGACATAGGGCGCAACCGCTGCGGATAATTTCTCAAGATCTTCTCTTTCGTAAGCGGTAAGGCTGCAATCGGCAACGGCGTCAGAAGGAACATAGGACTGCAGGAAGTATCGTTTTGCGCCCTGTATCAGTTCGCCGATGCCCCGCATGGTTTCTTCGTTATGGAACTGCGCAATCACAGTGGTTCGGAACTCATAATCCACATGTCCTTCCAGTAGCAGACGGATGCTGTCCGTGATCGGCGCCAGATCCAGAGAAGAGAGCCCGCAGATCCGCGCGTAACCGTTCCGATCGGACTTGACATCCATCGCAACATAATCCGGAAGCCCTGCTTCCAGGAGCTGTTTCAGCATGGTCGGATTGGTGCCGTTGGTGTCCAGTTTCACCAGAAGCCCAAGGTCTTTGATCTTTCGAATGAGTACGGGAAGATCTTTCTGTAAGGTGGGTTCCCCGCCGGTAATGCAGACGCCATCCAGAAGCCCCTTGCGGGAAGCCAAAAAGGAAAAGAGTTCGCTTTCCGGAATCGGTGTTTCCTCGTCCGCATGCAGCACCAGATTCATATTATGGCAGAAAGGGCAGCGGAAATTGCAGCCGCCGAAGAAAATCGTCGCCGCAACGCGCCCCGGGAAATCAAGCAGAGTGGTTTTCTGTAATCCGTGAATGACCATGAAGATACCTCGTTGTTTGCTATATGTTGTATCGTAAGTATAACACAGATACCAAATAAAGGAAGTATGGATTGAAATAGGATGCGTAAATACACAACAGATGAGAAATATATGGCAGAAGCGCTGAAACAGGCGAAAAAAGCCTACGATCTCGGTGAGGTGCCGATCGGCTGTGTGATTGTACGGAACGGCAAAATCATTGCACGCGGATACAATCGAAGAAACACGGACAAAAACACCTTAAGCCATGCAGAGATCAGCGCGATCCGAAAGGCGAGCAGAGTCGTAGGCGACTGGAGACTGGAAGGCTGCCAGCTCTATGTGACGCTGGAACCCTGTCAAATGTGCGCGGGTGCGTTGGTTCAGTCAAGGATCGATCGGGTCGTGATCGGCTGCATGAGTCCGAAGTCGGGCTGTGCGGGGTCCGTGCTGAATCTGTTGCAGATGGATGCGTTCAATCATCAGGTGGAGATCGAGAAGGGCGTGTTGGAAGAGCCGTGTTCGAAGCTGCTTTCGGAATTCTTTGTCCGCCTGCGGGAACGTAACGCGCTGGAAGCGGAAGTAAAACGGGAAGCCGATATGGCGGACGGGAATTGACAAAAGAAGTTTTGCCACATATAATGTGTAACTATGCAGCCCCGGTGTGCGCCGTTCGGGTCTTGCGCAACGGAAATCTGTGAATCGTGTCAGGTCGGGAACGAAGCAGCACTAAGCAGAACTTTCCGTGTGCCGCAAGGTTGCCTGAGCGGAACGCAGCCGGGGCTGTTTATGCCAGGCTGTCTCTCCGGACGAGATAACAGGGTAGCGTGATATGCAGCGGTGTTTTCAACTTCTCGTAAAGCGGGAAACCGAAATGCAGGAACTGCACCGCATAACTGCCCATTTCAAAGGCGGGTGCATGGATGGTCGTAAGCGGCGGCGCGGTATAGGCGGCGGCGCTGATATCGTCGAAGCCGACGACGGAAATGTCCCCCGGTATGCAAAAGCCCGCTTCTGTCAGCGCACGCATGGCGCCCATGGCGATCGTATCACTCGCAGCAAAAATTGCCTGCGGAACCCTTCCCTCCCCGATCAACGTATGCATCAAATGGTAACCGGACTCCGAAGAGAAGGCGTCCTCTTTCAGATAAGGCTCCACCACCATTTCCATCTGCGCGGCATATTGCAGAAACAGTTCCCGACGCTTGTCCGGATAGACGGAAGAAGCGTTCAAATATTCCAGTCCGCCCAGATAACCCACATGGCGGAAGCCCTTCCTGTGAAAATCGTTCATGACCTCGTAAAGCGCGGTTTCGAAATCAAGAGAGATCGAATTGTAAGAAGCGCGGTTGGTATGCATATCAACCAGAATCAGACGGTTCGTGATCTCGCTGAAAGCGCGGATCTCCGTTTCGTGAAATTTTCCGATGCAGACAAGCGCGTTCACGCCGGAGAGGTCGTTTCGATAATCGGCATCCGACCGAAAGGAACGGACAACATTCAAGTGATGTTCAATGCAGTAGTTTTCCACTCCGAGACGAACAGACAGATAATAAGGGTCTTCCAGTTCCTGTGCGGGCGAGAACCATTGCAGGATGCCGACGGTCAGTTCGCTTTGCGCTTTTTCTTTTCGGGGTTTTTTCGTATAGCCAAGGCCGGCTGCGACCGCAAGGACATGCTGCCTTGTGGCGGCAGTAACGCTCAAGGTTGTATCGTTGTTCAGAATTCTTGAAACGGCGCCGATGGAGACGCCGGCTGCGGCTGCGATATCGCGGATGGTTGCCATGGGGATCCTCTCTTTGCGATTTTCAATTTTTTACTAAAGTTTACTTTCTTTTAAATTACAAAAGGTATTGACAAAGCGGGAAAAGAAACGTATATAGTAATTATAACTGCTGCAAGGAAAAAGGCAAGTAAAACATATAATTTTAGTAAACAAAATTGAGTTTACTTAATCAGGAGAAACCGAGAAAAGAACGGAAAGACAAGAGGAAGGAAAGCGGAGGGAAGAAATGAAGCGGACAGAAGAACTGAAAAGAGAACTCAAGGCGGGTCATTATGACAGGAACCTTTCTGAAATCTATGTGGACGCTGCAATGCTGCCGTTGCAGAAGCGGCGCTATGTGGACGCCATAGAACGTTTCGAGGCGCTCTACGGAGTCAGGGAAGCGGAAATCTACAGCGCACCCGGCAGAAGCGAAGTGGGCGGGAACCATACCGATCATCAGCATGGACAGGTGCTTGCGGCAGGACTGAATCTGGATCTCATCGCTGTGGCTGCGCCGACGGAGGACGGCTGCATCCGCGTCGTGTCCGACACTTATGACATTCAGCCGATTGATCTCCTTGATCTGGAGAAGAAAGAGGAGGAAGAGGGAAGCAGCGAGAGTCTGATCCGCGGCGTTGCCGCCAAAATGAAAGCGGACGGGTTTCGGATCGGCGGGTTCTGCGCCTATATGACAAGTAATGTGCTGGTGGGCTCCGGAATGTCCAGTTCCGCGGCTTTTGAGGTGGCGGTCGGCACCGTGCTGTCCGGTCTGTACAACGAGATGAAGATAGATCCGGTCTATATTGCGCAGGTCAGTCAATATGCGGAAAACATATATTTCGGGAAGCCCTGCGGACTGATGGATCAGATGGCGTCTTCCGTCGGCAGCCTTGTCAATATCGATTTCAGGGATACGGAACATCCGCTGATCCGGAAAGTGGATGTGGATTTCACGAAGTTCGGATACAGTCTCTGCATTGTGGATACGAAGGGCAACCATGAAGATCTGACGCCGGAATATGCCGCCATCCCCGCCGACCTGAAAAAGGTATGCGATTATTTCGGTTGTCGCTATTTAAGGGAAGTGGATGAAGATCAATTCTATCGGGAAATTCGGCAGGTGCGTGAGGCGGCGGGGGATCGGGCGGTGCTGCGAGCGATCCATGTGTTCGACGATAACGCCAGAGTCTCCGGCATGGTTACGGCACTGGAAAGCGGCGATTTTGATTCATTCAAGCGGTTGATCATCGAATCCGGTGAGAGTTCCTATATGTATCTGCAAAATGTTTATCCGACCGCAGATGTGAACAGGCAGGAACTGTCCGTTGCGCTTGCGTTGAGTGCGCGGTTCCTGATCGGGAAGGGCGCATGGCGCGTACACGGCGGCGGGTTTGCGGGGACGATTCAGGCGTTTGTGCCGGATGCGCTGGTGGAAGAATACAAAAGACTGATGGACAACTGCTTCGGCGACGGCAGCTGCCACGTCCTGAAGATTCGTAAATTCGGCGGGATGAAAGTGATGTAGCAATCACCTGTGAAAGGAGAAAGTGATGAAAGTACTGGTTCTGGGCTGGGATCCGAAATTCGCCGATCTTTCTACGATTATTTCATCTGCATGGAAGTGGCATAAGAGCCATCCGAACGGTTACGGACAAGGAGAGAAGGGGTGAAGCAATGAGAAATCATTTGGTTGCAGCGTTGGCAGAATATGCGGTCGGAAACGGACTGATCGAGGAAGAAGATCGAATCTATTCCATCAACAGACTGCTGCAGGTGCTTCGGATCGAAGAATACGAAGCGCCGGAAGATAAAAGGGCAGTCGAAGCGCTTGCAGAGAATTTGGAGGAACTTCTGAAAGCGCTTTTGGATGATGCAGCGTCACGCGGGCTGGTGGAAGACGGCGTAGTTGCCAGAGATCTGCTGGATACGGAGATGATGAATTGCTTCGTTCCAAGACCGTCGGAAATGATTCGGGAGTTTCGCGAGAAATATCAAAAAGATCCGGAGGAAGCGACAAATTGGTTCTATCGCATGTCCAAGGTCTCCGACTACATCAGAACCTATCGCATTGCAAAGGACAGGAAATGGATCTATGACTGCAATTACGGCAAGCTTGATATTACGATCAATTTATCGAAACCTGAAAAGGATCCGAAAGCGATTGCCGCCGCGAAAGCCGCAAAGCAAGCCGGTTACCCGAAATGTCAGCTTTGCATCGAAAACGAAGGCTATGCGGGAAGGATCAATCATCCCGCAAGAGCCAACCACAGGATCATGCCGATCACTGTGTGCGGGGAAGCGTGGGGATTCCAATATTCTCCGTATGTTTATTACAACGAACACTGCATCGTGCTGAACACGAAGCATGTTCCGATGACGATCTGTCGGGAAGCGTTTGAGAAGATGTTTGATTTCGTCAGACAGTTCCCGCATTATATGCTTGCTTCCAATGCCGATCTGCCGATTGTCGGCGGTTCTATTCTCGCGCATGAGCATTTTCAGGGCGGGCATTATGAATTTCCGATGGCACGGGCCAGGATCGAAACAAAAGTGACGATTCGAGGGTATGAGGAGATAGACGCCGGCATCCTGAACTGGCCGATCTCCGTACTTCGAATCAGTTCGCCGAATGCCGACCGCCTGGTTGATCTGGCGGATCGTATTCTGGAGAAATGGAGAGGTTATACCGATGAGGCGTCGTTTCTCTTTGCGGAAACGGACGGCGTGCCACACAACACGATTTCTCCCGTTGTACGCAAAAACGGCGATTGTTATGAAATGGATCTGGCGCTGCGCAATAACATCACAACGAAAGAACGGCCGCTCGGCGTATATCATCCGAGACCGGAATTCCACCATATCAAAAAGGAGAATATCGGCGTCATTGAGGTGATGGGACTTGCAATCCTGCCGGCGAGACTGAAGACGGAACTGGAGCGGTGCGCGCTCTGTCTTCTGAACGGACGCTCGATCAGGGAAGATCCGGAGACAGAGAAGCATGCGGACTGGATCGAGAGCTGGCTTCCGGCAAGAAAAGCGGAGATTTCGAAAGAGACTGTCGACGCGATTCTGAAAGAGGAGGTCGGAAAGGTCTTCGTGGGCGTATTGGAAGACGCCGGTGTTTTTAAAAGAACCCCGGAAGGGAAAAGCGGTTTCCTGAGATTTATTGACGCCCTATCGGAATAACTGAACATTGAAAGGCCTGTTTCCTTATGCTATAATCATTATTGTGTCGCATTATGGGTTGCGATACACGGAACAAATGGTGCATCCAAAGATAAGGAGACATTATGGAGAACTTAGAACTTCAAAAAACTGCGAATGAGATCCGCAAGGGGATCGTCACGGCTGTGCATGCCGCACATGCCGGACATCCCGGCGGGTCTTTGTCGTGTGCGGATATTATGACCTATCTCTATTTCGAAGAGATGAAGATTGATCCGAAAGAGCCGAAGAAGGCGGACAGAGACCGGTTCGTGCTCTCAAAGGGTCATTGCGCTCCGGCGCTTTACTCCGCGCTTGCGGAGCGGGGCTATTTCCCGAAGGAGGACTTGCTCACGCTTCGTAAGCTCGGTTCGCATCTGCAGGGGCATCCCTGTATGCAGCATACCCCGGGCGTGGATATGAGCAGCGGATCCTTGGGACAGGGTGTTTCCGTAGCGACGGGCATGGCGCTCTCCGCAAAACTTTCCAATGATGATTTCCGCGTATATACCCTGCTCGGCGACGGCGAACTTGCAGAGGGTCAGGTATGGGAAGCGGCGATGTTTGCTGCGCATAAGAAACTGGACAACCTTGTTGTGATCGTAGATAACAACAATCTCCAGATCGACGGTCCCGTAACCGAAGTCTGCAACCCCTATCCGATCGATGAGAAATTCAAAGCCTTTAATTTCCATGTGATCCATATTGACGCGCACAATTTCGACGAGATCAGAGCCGCTTTCGCAGAGGCGAGGACAACCAAAGGCATGCCTACCGCCATCATTGCCAAGAGCGTCAAGGGCAAGGGCGTATCCTTCATGGAGAACAATGTGAAGTGGCACGGCGTTGCACCGGATGATGAGCAGTATGCCGCAGCAATGGCGGATTTAGAGAAAGTGGAGGAAAGCTTATGTCAGAAGTAAAGAAAATCGCTACCAGAGCCAGTTATGGCAACGCACTGGTGGAACTCGGAAATAAACATGACGACCTGGTGGTGCTGACGGCGGATCTTGCCGCCGCAACACAGACGGGCATTTTTCTGAAAGCGCATCCGGACAAGCACATCAACTGCGGGATTGCCGAAGCAAATATGACCGGCATTGCGGCAGGACTGGCGGCGACGGGGAAGGTTCCCTTCTGCTCTTCCTTTGCAATGTTTTCCGCGGGACGTGCGTTTGAGCAGGTTCGCAACAGTATCGGCTATCCGCATTTGAACGTGAAGATCGGCGCAACCCATGCCGGCATCTCCGTCGGTGAAGACGGCGCATCCCATCAGTGTAATGAAGATATTGCGCTGATGCGTACCATTCCGGGAATGGTAATCATCAACCCCGCCGATGATGTTGAGGCAAGAGCGGCGGTTGCGGCAGCCTATGAATATGAAGGTCCCGTTTATCTTCGGTTCGGAAGAGCGGCGGTTCCCGTGTTCAATGAGGAGGCAACCTATCGGTTTGAAATGGGCAAGGGCGTTGTGCTGCGGGAAGGAAAAGATGTAACGATCATCGCAACGGGACTTACGGTTCCCGAATCGATGGAAGCGGCAAAGATGCTTGCTGCGGAGGGGATCGATGCGGAACTGATCAACATCCATACGATCAAGCCGTTAGATGAGGAACTGGTGCTGAAGAGCGCGAAGAAAACCGGTAAGGTCGTCACGGCGGAAGAGCATTCCGTCATCGGCGGTCTCGGCAGCGCTGTCTGCGACCTGCTTTCCAAGATGCACCCGACACCAGTTTGCAGGATCGGAATGCAGGATGTTTTCGGCGAATCCGGAAGCGCGGCGCAACTGATTCATAAATATGAGTTGGATGCGGAAGGCATTTATCGTCAGGTGAAAGCATTTATGAACAAATAAGAAGTACAGTTAGGATCAAAGCATGTCGAGAGAATTGTTGATCTTTGCGCCGGATATCAAGGAAATGGTCTGGGGCAAAGAGTACTGGACGGTTTCCGCACATCCGAAGGGAGATTGTATTGTTACGGAAGGGGCCCATCGGGGGAAGAGGCTGTCAGAGCTTTGGAACAAACACCGGAACTTATTCGGAGATCTCTCCGGAGACAGGTTTCCTCTTCTCGTAAAAGTATTGGATACGAAAGAGAAGCTCAGCGTTCAGGTTCATCCGAATGATGAATATGCCAGGACCCACGATGAGGAGCCGCACGGCAAGGCTGAATGCTGGTATGTGATGGAAGCGGAGCGAAACGTTTCGCTCATTCTCGGACATCATGCGAAGACAAGGGAAGAGGCGGAGCAACTGATTCGGGAAAAGAACTGGAAAAAGTTCTTGAAAACGACGACCATGAAGCACGGGAATTTCATTCAATTGAATCCCGGAACGGTGCATGCGATCCCCGGCGGCGTGCTTCTGACAGAGGTGCAGCAGTGTTCTGATATCACGTATCGGTTGTATGATTATGATCGTATGTTCCATGGGCAGTTAAGACCGCTTCATCTCCGGAAGTCGCTTGATGTGATCCAGATTCCGGACGGCTGCAACGAACATCTCTACCCGTCTTTCCCCGGCGAGGTGTATGAGACAGACTATTACAGAATCTCCAAGCAGGAGATTCACGGAGCGGCGGAGTTTGCGCAAACGGATGCATTCAGAGTACTTTCCGTGGTAGAGGGAAGTTGCGAGGTGGACGGATATCCGCTTTCCCGCGGAGACTCGCTGGTGGTTCCCTGCGGCTACGGAACTTATCGGATTACGGGAAATACAGTAGTATTGACGTCAACGGTATAACGGAAACAGACCAATTTACCCTGCGGCGGATGATGAAGCATCGGCGGCAGGGCGTTTTTTCGAGAGAAACATTGAGATGGCACAGATTGTCGACTTCCTGAAAACAAAATACGGAACGGACTACGCGAAGAAGCCGGAGAAGACAGGGAAATCCGAAAAAGCGGAGCGCCGCGTCCAGGCGGAACAGCGCGAGGCGGAAGGAAGAAGCGAGCACTACAAGAAGAAACTGATCCGGCACCGCCTGACGATTTTTTATAAGATTCTCATCGGTATCGCTGTTCTTGCAATGATTGGCGGCGTCGTATATTTCAGCAGGAAACGCCAGGTATATACGGATTACGATACCTTGCGCAGAGTTGATTTCGACGCGGTCTATACCGCGAATTACAGAAGTCTGAACGGAATCGTTTTGCGGTACAGCAAAGACGGCGCATCCGCATTCAATATGGAAAACAGTATGATCTGGAACCAGACGTATGAAATGCAGAACCCGATGATAGATTCCTGCGGAGATTATGCCGCAATCGGAGATTATAAAGGCACAAAAATTTACGTGTTCAACAGTGAAGGCATGCAGGGGCAGATCGATACGACCTTGCCGATGCAGAAATTCTGTGTTTCGGGGAACGGAAATGTGGCTGCGGTACTCGAAGAAAACGAGGTCACCTGGATCAAACTGTTTAACAAAGCGGGACAGCTGGTTGCCAATGATCGTACTACAATGGCGAAGAGCGGGTATCCGGTACGTGTGGCGATTTCAAATAACGGGATTCTACTGGGGATTTCCTTTTTAAGGATTGATACGGGCGTGCTGTCTTCTTCCGTGGCTTTTTATAATTTCGGCGCGGTCGGGCAGAATGAAATCGATAATCTTGTGAGCGGTTATGATTTTCCGGAAACGGTCGTCTCGGACGTAGAATTTATGAATGACAAAACGGCATTTGCGGTCGGAGACAATAAAATGATTCTTTTCGAGGGCGCACAGAAGCCCGAACAAAAGGCGGCGGTTCCGATAGAGGGAGAGATTCGCAGCGTCTATTACGGGCAGAATTATATTGGGCTTATTTTTCAGGACGAGACCGGAGAAGCACAGTATCGAATGGATGTTTACGATACGGAAGGAAAGCTCGCGCAATCGTTTTATTTCAGTCTGGATTATCAAAGCGTTCTTTTCCACAAAGATACTGTGATGATTTACAACAGCGACGAGTGTCTCCTGTACAATATGCAGGGCGTGGAGAAGTTCCACGGTTCCTTCCACCGTTCGATTCTTACGGTGGCGCCGACAGCCGGTCCTTTCAGATATCTTCTGGTGACCGGAAATGAGATGGAGGAGATTCAACTGAAATAATGAATTATTTACTGATTGCGGTGATCGTATTGATCGGTATGTGCGTGCTGCAAGGATACCGAAAGGGTTTCCTGCGGATCATGGTTTCTCTGCTCTGGATCGCACTGGTGATTGCGGCTGTTTTCTGGCTGTCCCCCTACGTGAGCGATTTCCTGATCCATCATTCGAGCGCATACGACAAGGTGGAAGAGAAAATCACGACATTGGTTGAGATCGGCGGGCATGTGGATCTTACGGATGAAACGGTACAGGAAGAATCCATAGACGCCATGGAATTGCCGGGACTTCTGAAAAGCGCGCTTCATCAGAACAACACGGAAGAAGTGTACAGGGAATATATGGTGGAGGCGTTTTCTGGCTATATTTCCGGTTTCTTAACGCGGCTGGTATTGAAAGCGGCATCCTTTATCGGGGTCTTCCTGCTGGTCGGACTTCTCGCTTTTATTGTAATGCGAGCCGCCGATCTGATTTCCAGAATCCCGATCATCAAAGGTTTCAATCGTCTCCTGGGCGTTGCCGCAGGACTCGTTCTGGCGCTTGCGATTATTTGGGTGTTTTTCTTTGTTGTGGTGATGTTTCTTGGCAGCGGTTTCGGCGATCGTCTCATGGCGGATATCAAGCAGAGTGCGTTTCTTACCTTTCTGTTTGACCAGAATCTTCTGATGGAATTGATCATGTAGCCGGAGCAAAGATTTGGATACAAATGACAAAGTTCCTGTTATAATGGGAGTATCAATCGGATCTTTATGGAGGTGGAGATGATGTTTTGTAAGAATTGCGGACAGACAATGGAGGAAGGCAGAAAGTTCTGCCCAAACTGCGGTGCGCCCGTGGATGCCCCGGCTGAGCCGTCCGGCGCTCCGGTGTATGCCGAAAGATATGAACCTGCAATGAGTTCAACCCCCGTTCTGGTGTGGGGTATCATCGGATTGGCGTTCTCCTGCAGTTTTTATTTCAGTTTTCTGGGAATTATCTTCTCGGCAATCGGTCTGAGTAAAGCGAAGGCGTTTTTTGCCGCCAACGGGCAGCTTTTCGGAAAGGCAAAGGTCGGCAAGATTCTTGCCACGGTCGGTTTGATTGTAAGCATTGTCATGACCGGACTTGCCGTTCTCCTTATCGCCGTGATCGGCGCGGCGGCGGTGAGCGGTCTTGGCAGCCTTTGATATTTTGGGAGATTCCATGGAGAGAACCGGAAAACCAAGAAAAACCGGAAAGATCTTACGGACTTTCTGTGTTTCCGTGGCGGTCTACATCCTTTTGGGCGTGGCCGCCACGGAACTTATATTTGGAATGATTTTCGCAAGAAAATCCGAATTCCTGTCCTTCCCGTCGCAGTTTTTCGTAGATGCCCGAACGGTTGAATTTCCCGTCGAGGAGCGTCAGCTCACAGGGTATTTGATCGGGGAGAGCGGAGAAAAGGGTGTCATTGTGATCGCACACGGCATGGACGCTTCCGCGGAAAGTTTTGCGCGAGACGCCAGACGTTTTGAAGAGTCGGGCTACTGCGTTCTGGTTTTCGACGGAACCGGCTGCGGGGAGAGCGAAGGGCGGAGCCAGGTCGGCCTGGGTCAGCGCAGAAAGGATCTGATCGGGGCACTCGACTTCCTCGATGCATGCAAGCTGCGTTCTTCTTCCTACTTCCTCTACGGTCACAGCGCGGGGGGCTATGCCGCGGCGTCTCTATGTAATGACGAGCGGGTTGCCGCCGTTGTTTCCGTAGCGGCACCCGATTCCACGACGGAGACCATGACCGCCTTCGGAGTTGCAAGAGTCGGAGCGCTCGGTTATCTTGGCTATCCGTTCCTCTTTCTGAAAGAGCGTCTCCTGTTTGGCGCAGAGGGAACAAGGTCGGCGCATGAATGGCTTCGGGAGAGCGGGACGCCCGTTCTGGTTCTGGAAAGTGAGAGAGACAGGACAATTCCGCCGCACTTAGGGATAATGAGCCATGCAGAGGAAATCGGCAATCCGCAGGTTTTCTATCAATGGATCGAAACAAAGGGAAGCAACGCGCACACAGAGGTCCTGGAGGACAGCGGCGCCCTTGCGGAAGCCTTTTTTGCAAAGATCGAACCGTTTGCAGAATAGCGGATTTTGCGGTAGAATAAATTAGTTTGTGTTCATTGTTTTTGGAAGGCGGTTTTGGGAATGGAGCGGCTGCAAAATATTGGAGATTATCGTACGGTCAATGCTTATGTAGCCGCGAAACTGGAACGGTTTTTCGGAATGGAGCGCACGTTTCGCGCATTGTTTCAACTGATGTTTTCCGAGAAAGAGAACGTCATGTATGAGAAGAGCGTCGGCTTTCAAGTTGAAACCACGACTTACGGAGAAGCGTTCACGAAAACCTGTGAACTCGCAGGAATTCTGCAAGCGCGCCTGAAAGGGGTTCCGCGGGATTCCGTCATCGGTCTTTATCTGGAAAACGATCTGTCCTGGATTGAGTTCTTCTGGGCAATTCTTGCCGCGGGTTATCGTCCCCTCCTGCTGAATATCCGACTCGATGATGAAGTTCTGACAGAGGCATTGGAGGCGGCAGGCGCATGTGCGGTCATTTCTGCGCAGAAGTCCTTTGCGCCGTGCTTCATGCTGTCTGCAGCGGAGTTGTTGCATACGGAAACAAAGCCGCTCTTTACGGAAGCGGAATTTGGCAGCGAAATTCTGGTGATGTCTTCCGGAACAACACAGACGCCCAAGCTCTGTGCTTACACCGCAGAGGCGTTTTATTATCAGATCGGGGATTCCGCGGCGATCATCAGAAAAAGCACGCGGATCAAAATGCATTATCACGGACAGTTAAAGCAGTTGACCTTTCTTCCGTTTTATCACGTATTCGGTCTGATTGCGGTCTATATCTGGTTTGCCTTTTTCTCGAGAACTTTCGTGCATTTGTCGGATTTCAGCGCGGCAACGATTCTTCAGACGATCAGAAAACACGAGGTAACGCATATCTTTGCAGTTCCGATGTTCTGGAACACAGTCTATGCGCAGGCGCTGAAAACAATCCGTGATAAGGATAACGAAACACAAATCAGGTTTCAAAAGGGAATGGCTCTTGCAAAAAAGATCGGCGATGTTCCCGTTTTGGGAGCATGGTTTACGAAGCGCGCTTTCCGTGAGATCAGAGAGAAGTTGTTCGGCGAGAGCGTCTGTTTTATGATTTCCGGCGGAAGTGAAATTTCAACGGAAGTGCTGACCTTCTTCAATTCGATCGGCTATCATCTGACAAACGGGTATGGCGCTACGGAAATCGGAATCACCTCCGTAGAGCTCAGAAACAGGAGAAAACCCCGAAACAGCGGTGCCGTCGGACGACCGCTGAGATCAGTCGAGTACCGGATTAACGAAGCAGGAGAATTGCTTGTGAGGGGGAAAACAACCGCATCTTATCTGATTGAACGGACAGAAAAGAAGCCCAATGAAGGCTGGTTCAACACGCACGATCTCGCGGAAGAAAAGAACGGATATTATTATATTCTCGGACGAAAGGATGATCTGGTCGTTTCGGAAACGGGAGAGAATTTGAACCCGAATCTGATTGAGAGTCTGCTTTCCGAAGGCTTGAGCAACGAGGTCTGTCTGATCGGCCCCAAAGAGAACGGAGCGGTTGTTCCCACCTTGCTGGTATCGACCGGAAAGAGACTGTCGGAAGAAGAATTTAACGCCTTGCAGAAGCGCTATGTCGAGAAACTTCATGCAACGCACTTAAACGGAGAGATCCGAAAGATTTTCTTTACGAAGGAACCGCTGATCTATGAAGACGAGATCAAACGGAACCGGACACGTCTGAAAAGAGCTTATCTGGCGGGAAAACTGCCGGAAATGAAACCTTATCGGGAGCGCTGCGCCGAACAGCGCAGCCAAACGTTTCGTTACGTGCGGGGACTCTTTGCGGAGGTGCTCCATTGCAAAGAAGAGGAAATTACGGGAGAAGGCGACTTCTTTTTAACATACGGCGGAAACAGCCTGGCATATTTTACCGTGATTGCTATTCTGCAGGACGAACTGGGGATTTCTTTCCCGATGTCCGAGGGAAAAGGGCTGAATACCGTGAATGAAATCTGCGACTTTATTGAGGAACGGAAAGCAGATGAGAATTAGATTGGTTCACTTATTTACAAAAATCACGGCGTGGCCGGTGCAGCGGCTCTGTTTCAGAACGAAGATCTATTATGAGGACAGAGCGGCGCAGGGGCGCAGGATCCGGGGCAGCGCCATCGTGGTATCCAATCATACGTCCATTTACGACTATGCGGTCTATCTGTTTGTGTTTTTCGGCAGAACGCTTCGCGCCCAGATGGCGGAGGTGCTGTTCAAAAAGAGAATCCTCGGCAGGTATTTAAAATGCATGGGCGGGATCCGTGTCGATCGGAATATCCATGATATGGGATTCATGGCGGAGTCGGAACGGATTCTGAAACAGGGCGGCGCGGTGATGATTTTTCCGGAGGGGCGACTGCCGCGAAAAGAGGAAACAGAGTTGCTTCCGTTCAAGACAGGGGCGGCATTTCTTGCTTTGTCGACCGGCGTTCCCGTGATTCCCGTCTATACGAACGGCTCGTATTTTTGCAGAAAATGCGCGTGTGTGCTGATTGGCAAGCCGATGCTGCTCTCGGAATATGTCGGGGCGTCAACGGATCCGAGGGAGAATATCAGCGCAGCCAACAGAGCTTTGCGCGCGCGGATTGCGGCACTGGGAGAACTGCTGGATGAGAGAACAAAAGAGAGTTAAGCGTTTTTCTTTCGAATATTTTTTCTATGATTTTGTCAAGGTAACGGCTGCGCTGCCGGGGCTGGTTGCTTTTCGACCGAAGTATTTGTTCGAGAACGAAAAGGCGAAGCGGCGGATTCGGGGCGGTGCGATCCTGATCGGAAACCACAACGGATATTTTGATCCGATCGGCATGATGCTCTGCGTCTATTACCGCAGACACCGTTTTGTCTGCACCAAGGAGTTTTTCGAAGGCAGAAAAGGATTTTTCTTTCGGAACTTTCGGTGTATTGCGATCGATCGCAATAATTTCAGCGTGGATGCATTTCGGGAGATTGTTGAGAGCCTGCAAAAGGGTGAGATCGTCAGCATGTTTCCGGAGGGCAGGATTATTTTTGACGATGCACTTGCCGCTTTCAAATCCGGCATGGTGTTGATGGCTATGAAGAGCGGTTGTCCGATCGTTCCGATTTATGTGTTGAAGCGAAGAAACTATTGGGAACGACTGATCATGGCAGTCGGCGAACCGGTCGACGTGAGGGAAGCTTTAGGCGGGAAATCCCCGCTTTCCGGCATGGACGCCGTTTCGGAACTGCTGCACGAGAAAGAAGTGAAATTGAAGAAGTTGTGCGAGGAGGCGCGAGGGAAATGAAAACAAAAGGGAGAGAGGTGTTCGAAAAATATACAACGCCCGAAACGATGGAACGGATCAGGGAAGTTGCGACCGTATCCCGGATGTGGGAGCATTGTCTTGATGCGTATAGCGATAACGAAGCAATCAGCGATAACGGCGTGTCTTACACCTTTGCGCAAATAGAGGCGCGTGCGTCCCGCCTGCGGGGGCTGCTCTTAAAAGAACATGACGCGGCAAAGCGGATCGGACTCTATATGACGAATTCCGTCAGTTTCGCGGAAGCCTTTCTTGCGATTGTAACCGCCGGCTTCACTGCGGTCATACTGCCGCCGCAGTTGGATGATAAAGCCGTATTCGGCTGCTGCATGAAGTTCGACATCGGAACGCTGCTGTATCTTCCTTCGATGGAAGAAAAGGTACAGACGGCGGCGAAAATGGCGCCCGGGATCAAGTTGTTTCCTGCTGATGTTAAGACGTTGGAAACAGCGCAGATTCAATCCTGTGACGCGACGACGCCGTGCGTTGTGATGTTTACCGGGGGAACAACGGGACAGAGTAAGGGCGCGCTGTTGAGCAACGGTGCGGTGATGCAGGGCGTGGTCAACGGCTGCTACGGATATCGGGATGTTTTCGAGCAGAGGTATTTTCTGGTGCTTCCGCTTTCCCATGTCTTCGGTTTGATTCGGAATCTGCTGACTTCATTCTATACGGGCAGTTCCCTGTTTATCTGCAAAAACAATATGGATATGTTCCGCGACATCGCGATGTTCAAACCCACCGTTTTGGTTGTGGTTCCGGCGCTCGCGGAAATGGCGCTGAAACTTTCCAAACAGTTTGGCAGGAATATGCTCGGGCCCGACATGAAATATGTGATCTGCGGCGCGGCAGCCGTTGCGCCGTATCTGCTCAGCGAGTACCGCAAGTTCGGGATCAGCCTGTTTCCGGGATACGGTTTGACGGAATCTGCGAATCTGGTGTCCGGAAATCCGGAAACGGTGGAGAAGCCGGACGCCGTCGGGATTCTGTACCCGAATCAGGAATACCGAATCGAGGAAGGCGAGCTCTGGCTCAGGGGAAGCAATATCATGGACGGTTACATCGGAGAGCCGGAAACCGGCATGGAGGACGGCTGGTTCAAAACCGGCGATCTGGTGAAGGTCGATGCGGACGGTTTCCTCTATATTGTCGGCAGGAAGAAAGAAGTGATCGTTCTGGCAAACGGTGAAAATGTATCGCCTGCGGAAGTGGAAGCGAAGTTCAACCGTCTGAAGTTCGTGCAGGATTCTCAGGTATTCGAGGACGTGACCGAGGGCGGAACGCATATTCTTGCGCTGGAAATCGTGCCGAGAGTCTCTGAACTGAACGACGTTGCGCAGGAAGATCGGAACACCTATATGATGGCGGCGCTGGAACAGGTCAATGCGACGCTGCCGGGTTATCAGAGGGTCAACCGCATGGAAATACGGGAAACGGATTTCGAAAGAACGCCGAGTATGAAGATTGTGAGATATCATAAATGCTGAGGAACAGAAGTGAAATATTAGAACAGTTGAAACAGGTGCTGCGCTCTGCGGATGAGAGCAAGGCGGCAATCATCGAAGCCTGCACGGAAGAAGCGAATCTGGCGACGGATTTGGGTCTTTCCTCGGTTGGGCTGCTCTATGTGGTCATCTCCATCGAGGAACAGTTCGGGATTCGATTTGAAAACGTGGGAATTGCCGATTTTGTTACCGTCAGAGACGTGGTAGATTACATTGAGGGACGCTCGGGCACATGCTGATCTTGAGAATAGCGCTGACGATATTCGTCTTGTATGTGATTTTCCTTTTAGGTCCGTCGATCGTGATGTATTTCAGGCTTTTTGTTCCGCGGTCGGGAACGCCTTATGAAGAGAGGAATCTGCGCGGAACTTATCTTGAGAAGCACAGGGAACGGATACGGGAAGACAGCGCATATTTCAAAACGCAGAAATGCGAAGAGGTCAAGGTGATCTCGCAGGACGGCGTCAGGCTGTACGGAGAGTTCTACGGGGAGAATCATTCCGAAGTCGTATTATGCGTGCACGGGTACTTATCGACGCCGCTCAACTGCTTTTCAACCATGGGGAAGTTCCTGCTGGAAGACGGCTACGGCGTGCTTCTGATTCATCAGCGCGGAAACGGAAAAAGCGAAGGCAGGCGGGGCGGCTTCGGGTTGATCGAATGTAATGATCTTTCGCTTTGGATTCGAAGTTTACGTGAGCGCGGAGCGAAACACATCTTCCTCGCGGGCATGTCCATGGGCAGCGCAACGATCTGCTATGCGTCTCCGTTCTTAGAACAGCCGCCGGTTGCCGGCATGATCCTTTGCTGCGGTTTTGTTTCGCCCTATCGGCTGCTATCGGATGCCTGCGATGAAAAGCATCTGCCGACGCGCCTGCTCCTGCCCCATATCGAATTTCTGGCAAGGTGGCGCTTAAAGATTGACCTTAAGGAGACGACCGATGCGTCTCTTGAAAGAAACCGGATCCCGTCGCTTTTCGTGCACGGAACAGAGGACGCTTCGGTGCCCCTCTCAGACAGCAGGAGTCATTATGAGCATTGCAGCGCAGAGAAACGCCTCTGCATTGTGGAAGGCGCCGGTCATTCCGATCTTTTTCTGATCGGAGAGGACGCGGGTCGCGCCGTAAAAGAATTTGTGGAACAACACAGCGAACGGAGAATGTCAAATTGAGTGACTTTGTAATTATGGCAGATTCAACCTGCGATCTGCCGGAGGAATTCCAGAAGAAGTATGATGTTATTGTGCTGCCGGGGCACGTGATTTTACCGGACAAATCAGAGGTTCTTTCCAGACCGAAATGGGAATATTTTGAGAGAGAGTCTTTCTATGAGCAGCTTCGGAACAATCCCGACGGCTTCGTTACGGCGCCGCCGAATGTCAGCGAATTCACGGCGGCATACGAGGAATACGCAAAACAGGGGAAGGACATCCTCTGCCTGACAATATCAAGCGGGATCAGCGGTGCATTTAATTTCAGCACCCTTGCCAGAGAAGCGGTGTTAAGGAAATATCCCAATGCCAGAATCATCAATATCGATTCGATGCGATTCGGTCCCGGCTTCGGTCTGATGGTTGTGTATGCCGCAACGCTGCGCAGCGAAGGGTTGTCCATCGAAGATGTGGCGCAGCAGATTGAAACGAAGAAGAATACTTTTCATCAGGCGGGATGGCTCGACGATCTGTCTTTCGTCGCCAAGAAGGGAAGAATCACACACGCCAAAGCCTTTTTCGGTTCTCTTGCCGGGGTGAAGCCGATCGGAGAATTCGACTATAACGGTCTGACGACGGTGATCGGAAAGGCGAAGGGCGCCAAATCCGCCTATGCGGTTCTGCTGCAATATATCGAGCAGACCATCGTGGATCCGAAGAACCAGATCATTTTTATTGCGCAGTCCAACCGGCTGAAGCAAGCCGAACAATACAAGCAGATGATCCTGGAGAAATTTCATCCGAAGGAGATCTATATCAACGATGTATTCCCGTCCTGCGGCGTGAATATCGGTCCGGGGCTGATGGCGGCATACTATATGGGAACACCGATATCCAAAGATCTTTCCAGAGAAAGGGAGATCCTTGAAAAGGCAATGAACCAAGGGGGTTGAAGATGAAGAAATTACAAAAGAAAAGCGAACTGATACTCTATGCGATTTCCGGTATGGGAATCAACATGCTGAATCTGATGATGGCGTCGTATTTGTGCAGTGCGCTGCTGATCGGCGGCTTTGGCGAGACGGCGATTCCGTATCAGACCTATCTGCAGAAGGATCTGATTCTTCCGGCGGTCTGGGCGGTTTTTGCCCTGCTTGCCAAGATTCTGGACGGTGTGATTGATATTCCGATGGCGGCCTTTACGGATAATTTGAAGAGCAAATGGGGGAGAAGACGCCCTGCGATCCTGTTAGGACTGGTTGTGACGGTAATTTCCTATCTTCTCTTTCTGCTGGTGCCGAATGCGAGCGGCGCGACCCTTGGCAACACGATCTATTACGGCGTCGTTCTCTGCGTTTTCTATTGTTTCTATACGCTGACCATGGTGACCTATTATGCGACCTTTACGGAAATTGTCGACACGACGGAGAAACGGAATATTCTCTCCAATGTGAAGTCGGTGTGTGATGTCGCATATTTCATTCTCGGCTATGTTGCGGTACGCATCCTTTTAAACGGGGTCAATATACGGAAGGTGGCATTGATTGTGCTGCCGATCGCGCTGACGATGATCATTCCGCTGTTCATGATCAAAGAGCATTCGACGCTTGCGGGCGAAGCGGAATGCGAAGTGCCGGTCAATCTGATGCAGTCCCTGGTTTTCACCCTGAAAAACAAGACTTTCATCCTCTGGATGCTGACCTTTTCGTTCATGACGTTTAGCGTACAGCTCTTCCTTGGCGGAATCAATGAATATTTCTCCTTCGTGGGAATGAATATGATCCTGATTATGATGTCGGCGTTTGCGCCTGTGCCGCTGACACTGCTCCTGTTCCGCTTTCTGATCCGGAAATACGGTTTCGGCTTCGCTTTCCGTTATGTGCTGGTCATCTTCTGCGTTTCGATGACGTCCATGGGTCTGATCGGCTTTATGGCGGCGGGAACACTAAAATCCGTACTTGCAATCCTCTCCGGACTGATTGCGTCCTTTGCCGTGGGCGCGATGTTTTCCGTTGCCTATTCCGTACCGGCGCAACTTGCGGCGGAAGAAGAGGAGAAGACGGGGATCGGCAATTCCGCGATGTATTTTGCGGTGCAGGGGCTGTTCGCAGGCGTTGCCTCCGGAATTGCAACGGGGGTTGTGTTGACTGCGCTGAAAGGTTCGCAGAACCACCCCACCGATGCAATCAAATATATGACGCTGATCGCGGCGGCAGGCTGTCTGTTATCGTTGCTCGTTTCGAAGACGCTGCCGGAATCGGTGGTTCAAATGGGCAGGAACGGGGAAACGAAAGACGCATGAAAACAAGAAGAATCAGCGGACGGCAGTTCGAACGGATGGTTCGGAACGGACTGGCGAATTTAAGCGAATACGAGACCAAACTGAACGCGCTGAATGTTTTTCCCGTGGCGGACGGAGACACCGGAACGAATATGATCGCTACGTTAGCCGGCGGGATTGCTGCAGCCAAAAGCAACGAGCATGCGGGTCTTTACCTGAAATCATTGACGGACGGAATGCTGCTCGCTGCCAGAGGGAACTCGGGCGTGATCCTGTCACAGCTGTTTCGGGGATATTATCGGGCACTCTCCAAATGCCCCATCATCGGGATAGGAGAATTCAGAAACGCATTGATTCACGGATACCGTTCGGGCTATGACGCTGTAGTCAGACCCGTGGAAGGAACGATCTTAACGGTTGCACGGGAGGGAATCGAGCATATCCGCGCACAGATCGGAAGGAATACGACGCTGGAAGAATTGCTCTCCATGTATGTCGCTGAAATGAGAAAGAGTCTCGCGCAGACGCCGGAACTGCTTCCGGAATTGAAAAGCGCAGGCGTCATAGACAGTGGGGCGCTCGGTTACATTGCGGTCGCAGAGGGGATGCTGAAATATCTGTACGGAGAACTCGTAGAGATGAAGCAGGAGAATGCGGAGACAATCGGCATGGAAAAGAACGAAAGCGTCGTGGACTATTCGGTCTTTCACGAAAACAGTCCTTTTGAAGAAGGTTATTGTGTTGAGTTTCTGTTGCAGTTGATGCGTTCTGAGCAATATCTGCAGAACTTTCGATTGCGGAAATACATTGAGGATCTGAATGATTTCGGCGAATCGATCGTGGCGGTGCAGGATGAGAGCCGTGTCAAGGTGCATATCCATACGCTGAAACCAGCCAAGGTGCTTTCTCTCAGCCAGGATTACGGAGAATTCCTGACCTGTAAGATTGAGAATATGCAGTTGCAGCACAACGAACAGCTGAAGAGGAAAGAGATCAGCAAGCCGAGATCGGAATTCGTTATCGTTTCCATGGCGGATACGAATCGAATGAAGCAGATCCTTTTTGATCTCGGCAGCGATTACGTGATCCCCGGCGGTGCCGGAATGAATGCTTCCGTGCAGATGTTTTTGGACGCGTTTGAGGAAGTGAACGCAGAGACGATCGTTGTGCTTCCCAATGATGCGAACTCGATCTTCTCCGCCAGACACGCGGCGAAGATCTATGATCGGGCGAAGATTGTAATTCTGGAAACGAAGTCCGTTCCGCAAGGCTATTACGCACTGGCGATGGATGTTCCCGACAGCAGGGATATCAATTTCCGAATTTCACAAATGAAAAAGGGCATGACGGAAACGGAAACACTGTTTGTCAGCAAAGCGTCCAAGCCCTATCGGAGCGATGTTTTCTCCTGCGAGGAGGGTGCAAGGATCGCCATCGTCGGGGAAGAAGTGGTTGCCGAAGGAGCAGATAACGTGGACGCCTTCCTCAAAGGGCTGTCCTTTGTGGACGGGATTGGGGAGAAGGAAGTCTGCGTGATTTTCAGAGGAGATTCGGAAGCCGGATATGAGGAAGCAAGGCTGCAAAATGCGGTCAATGACGCCTATCCGGATCTGGAAGTGGAATTTATTGACGGCGGCTCCAAACTGTACAGTTGGATGGCTGCCATTGTATAAGAGGTGGAAGTTTGAACATTGCTTTTATCATTTCGGCGATCATTTTGCTGCTCGCGGTTTTCTTCGTGATCGCCATGTCGCTGGTTCTCTACAACATCATTCTGGTCAGAACATCGGAGCTGAAATGGGGACGGGAATGCAGCATCACGGAGGATGCGGAATATCAGCGCATGTATGATATCGGGCTTGCCTGGGAACAGCATCACCGCGATTGCAAGTCGGAGGTTTTCGTACAAAGCGACGGATTCAGACTTGCAGGGGAATATTTTGACTTTGGCTCTGACCGCGCGGTGATCATTGTGGCGGGACGAACGGAGTCCTGTCTCTATTCCTACTTTTTCGCGGAGCCTTACCGCGTTGCCGGCTACAATGTTTTGGTCATTGATAATCGCGCACATGGCTTGTCGGAGGGGAAGCGCGTCTCGCTGGGCTTCAAGGAATACAGGGATCTTCTGAAATGGGGCGAACTGCTGCATGAGGAAAAGGGGAACGCACATCTTATGCTGCACGGAATCTGTATCGGGTCTTCGGTTGCGCTGTTCACGCTCACCGATCCGTCGTGTCCCGCCTACTGGGACGGAATGGTTGCAGAGGGAATGTACACCACGTTTGCGGAGTCCTTCAAGAATCACATGATTCAGGATCACAGACCGCTGTTTCCGATCTTCTATGTGACAATGCTGTGGGTGCTTTTGCTTTCCGGCGCCAACGTAATGACGGACGGTCCTCTGAAGCGGCTGCCGCTGCTGAAGAAGCCGATTCTCTTTCTGCACAGCAGAGAGGATGTATTTTCTCTGCCGGAGAAGGCGGAACTGTTATATGAAAAGTGCAAGGCGCGAAAAGAAATGGTCTGGTTTGAAACCGGCGCGCATTCCAGACTCCGCATCCGTCATTTAGAGGCGTATGATGCGGCGGTTCGTGCATTTGCGAAAAGACTGAGGAATGAGAATATTTAATCGAAAATCAAAGAACAGAAAGAGAATGCCCGGCGCTAACGTGATTGCAGCAGCATGCGGAAGCGCCCTCTTGTTGTGCGGCTGTAATCAGACAGCGCCTGCTGCCGAAGCCGTGATTCCGCACAAGACCTATCAGAAACTGGAATATGTCACAACCGTGGTACAGAAGGGCGATATGAAACCGGTGCTGACCTTGAAACTGAAGGCGCAGCTCGGCACGCAAATCCGCTATACGGTGAATTTGGCGGACGCCGAGGTGGATGAAGTCTATGTGAGCACGGGAGACAAGGTAGTCAAGGGGCAGCTTCTGGTCTCCTTCAAGTCCGAGAAAACGAAAAAGGAAATTGAGAACTACAGGGCGGAGCTCGAAGAAAAACAGTTGATGCTCGATCATTATACCAGAATGTCTCTGTTTGATTTACAGGAGCGGGAATATTACGAAAAAGAGCGGAAGGAGTATCCGCTTTATCAGCAGCAGGAAGATGAGATCAACAAAGAACGGGATCAGGAGAGCAAACGCCGGAAGGCGGCGGATTACAGTTTCACTGTACAACAGTTGCAATCGGATGTGGATCTGGCGGCGCTCTATCTGGAAGAAGCAACTGCCAGACTTGAGAATTGTCAGATTCGGGCAGAAGAGGACGGCGTCATCTCCTTTATGAGTCAGGGCTTGCTCAGCGGCTATGTACAGCCCGGCGAAACCCTGATGAACGAAAACTGCGGAGAGAATACCTACGCCGCCTATACCAGGGACGACTATGATTTTCGGATCGAAGACAGTTTTACGGCGGAGGACGAGAACGCTTCCTACAAAATGACGGTGACGCAGACGAGCGGAGAAGACGACGGGACGAGACGAATCGTGTTCGTACCGGATGCGACGCTGCTCAATCCGCCGGAGGGGGAAGCGCTTACCATGACCATCGAGAAGACCCGTTTGTTCGACGTGGTCTATGTGGAAAAGGGAGCAATCGCAACCAAGGGAGAGCAATCTTTCGTCTATCTGGTATCGGAGAACGGCTTTCTTGACGCAAGAGAAGTGGAAACGGGGGAAGTCGTAGAGAATATGGTTGTAATTAAAAAGGGTTTGAACGGGAACGAAAAGGTGGCAGTGATCAAATGAGAAAACAGACATTTGGAAAGTGCGTGTGGGGGGTCATGGCGGCGTGCCTGCTGCTTGGCGGGTGTAAGGATGCAAGAGAGGTCCCGGCGCTGATCGAACCGGTTGCCGCCAACCAGTCGTTTCGACCGGTGGAGAGAAGAAATATCGGGAAAATCCATGTTTCGATTGGAAATGTAGTGGCGGCGGAGGATTGCTATTACTATAAAAAGGTCACAACGATCAAGGAAATCCGTGTCAATGTCGGACAGCGGGTCGAAGAAGGCGACATTCTGGCGACGGCGGATCTGGAAGCGCTGGAGAATGAACTGGAGGATATTTCCGATCAAAGGGCATATTTCAGTGCGCTTCATGACGCCAACCAGCCCTTGTATCCGCTCCGGCTCGATCTGATCGACGTCGATAAACGCAGTTACGTCAACAGAGAGGACGGAAAGAGCGCTGCGGAGTGCGATAATAAGACCAATCTGGAAAAAGAGAACTATCTCTACGACGAGAAACTCTTTGAGTACCAGATGAGACAACTTGCAAAGCGAGCGGAAGAAGTAAGGGAACAGATTGCGGACGCGACGCTTAGGGCAACCAGGGCAGGCGTGGTCACCTACATTAAAAACACCGGCAAAAACAATGTGGCAAGGATAAACGAAGTCGTCGTGATCGTGGCGGATGAAAACGACGTTTACATCGAAACGCCGGATCAGACCACCGAGGTGAACAAGTATAAGAAATACGAAGTGAAGTATGCGCTGATCGACGGGAAGGAGATTCCGGTTACGGAAGTGGAATATACGGACGATGAAACGATCTATGCAAGGGCGCAGCGCAGTTATCCCTGTATCCGTTACAAGACGCAGGAGCCGACTGATCTGAAGCCCGGAAATTCCGTCGTGCTCTGTTTCTTTCAGAAGGATCGGACCCGGGCGCTGTGTGTCGGTTCGGATTCCCTGAACTCGGATGACGTCGGGAACTATGTCTATGTGAAAGGAAACGGGGATGAACTTGAAAAGCGCTACGTGTTAACCGGTGCTTCTGACGATTATTTTACGGAGATCCTTGACGGGTTGGAGGAAGGAGAAGCGGTCTTCTATGTGCAGGAAATCGCGTCCCCCGTGAACTACAAAGAATATCGGGTCGAGAGTCGGGAGTATACGCAGACCTATATGAGCCTGAAACTGCGAGAGGGGCAGACCTTGAATCAGGCATATTTCGCCCCCTGCTTGGGAACCGTGAAGGAGATCCGTGTGGATCAGGGGAAGTGGGTAAAAAAGGGAGATGTGCTCATGGTCATTGATACCGGAGGCGGCGCTTCCGCGATTCAGGAGATTGTCAATGAGAAGAACCGGATCAAGGCGGATTATGATAAGACGGTCAACAGTCTGGACGGGCAGCTCTATGATACAACCGCGCAAAAGGAGATTACAACGATAGAGGCAGGTATGTTCCACATGTGCGAACCGGATTATTTATTTGCCATGGAACGGGCGCAGATCCAGCAGAAGATGGCGGTTTACCAGAAGGAAGTGGCGAAGGCGGAGTATGAAGGGAGAATCAGACAGTGCAACAGGCGCCTGGAGCGCGTAAAAAAGGATAATGACGGCGCCGGTCTGGTCAGTGTAGTAGCGGAAGAGGACGGTATGATTTCGCGGATTCATGTCAAGGAAGGCGCTCTCATTAAGGAAAACGGCGAGAATCATCTCCTGTTGTCCTGCGCCGCTTACACACCGGATATCGTGGCGGTTTCGGTAAACACCATTCTCTCGCTTTCGTTGAACGGAAGAGTGAACGGCGTCTGTCCGATCGGAGCAAAGGTGCGAATCGTAGATTCGGAGGATGATTCGATCGCTTTCTCCGGCGTCTGCGTCAGCAATGCGTGGGATACAAAAAGTTATGCCTTTACCGAAGAAGACGGACGTGCGCGCGCGGTGACAATCAGCGATGAAGACAATAAAGAGAATTACTTCTATGTCAAAATGGATGATCCCGAGTTTCTGGAGAAGCTCAACGTCAACAAAGCCGCAGCTTATCTGGACACGATGCAGGGGGAGAACATGATTGCGATTCCTGCGCGGCTGCTCTACAAAGAGGAGAGCAAGACCGATAAAAAGGAAAAGTATTTCGTCTGGAAACTGCAGGACGGAAATCCCGTCAAGCAGTATGTGATCAGAGGTACGGAGTACGGTCTCGGAAATGAAACGGAAACAGTGATCCTGCAAGGAATCTCGAACGGAGATATTCTGGCGGATGAAGGAAATCATCAGTAGGTGGAGAAATGCTGCAACTCATCAAGAATAAGATCAAAAACAAAAAATTGCTGAATTTAAGCCTTCTGACAGGCGTGATTCTCCTTGCGGGTCTGCTCTGCGTCTACCCGATCTTTCGAGAGGGGAGTCTGAACCGGCTCCTCATGACGATGTTTACGGACGCCATTGAGGAAAAAGAGCAATACCCTGCGGTCATCATGCGGAACGGACTACTGGCGGAAGAGGATTTCACCTCTGTTGACTCCATTCTTGCCGAAATGGACGCCTATGAGAAAAAGTGGGGTGAGAAAATTACTGCACCCGTCGTGGAACGACAACGCCTGATTCGCATTCCCGGCGGAAACGCAGAGACCAGTTTCGGTGAAAAATCACGGGTCGTAACGCTGGGCTATGTGCCAGAGTTATATGAACATGCAGACGTCGTGTACGGCGTTGCCGCGGATCGTGCGGAACAATCCGATAACGAATATGTGTTGGATGCCTTGCGTTTGGGCGCTTATCCCTGCGTGATCTCGCAGACGACGATGGATAAATACGGGCTGGTGGTCGGCGAACAACTCTCGTTTAAATTCAGACTTTACGGGGATCCGACGCCCTATGATTTCGTGATAACAGGCATCGTTGAAGAAAAGGAAAATGACGGTCGCTACTGGTACAGCCGGTTACGCGAGAACGATAAGATGCTCTTTGTGAACAAAGATGATTTTAACGAACTCGTGATTCTGTCGGAGAGTGCGGAGATTCGCTATGAAGCGGAAGTGATGTATGACTTTTCAAAGATCAACTGTAAGAATGCACCCGAATATCTGGATGCATTAATCGCTTTCAAAGCGGAAGATGAGCACCTGTACCCCAATTTCGATCATACGCTGAGCCGTTATCTCGAGCAGGAAAAGGCAATCAGTGTGATCCTGCTCACCTTTGAACTGCCGATAGTGGCACTTTTACTGCTTTTCCTTTATATGATTTCGGATCGGATCCTTGAAATGGAGACAACGGAAATCTCCATGTTGAAGAGCCGCGGCGTCAGCCGAGCGAAAATCATCGGTCTCTATGTCGGTCAGTCTTCTCTGATCGCTTTGATCGGCTGTATCATCGGCTTGCCGGTGGGCTTCTTTCTGTGCAGGCTGGCAGCAGGCACAAACGCCTTTCTTTCGTTCTCCATGAAAGACGTCGGCACTTATTTGCCGACTCCCATGATGCTGCCGTTTGCAGCGCTTGCTTTTGTCCTGTCCGTGCTTTTCATGACGCTTCCCGTGATCGCTCTTTCGCGGCTTACGATCACAGACAGGAAGGGAAAAAGAATCTCCCTGCATCACATCCCGTTTTGGGAGAAGGCGTTCCTCGATGTGCTGCTGTTGGGCGTATCAGGCTATCTTCTCTACAACTATTACAAACAGAGCGAAGAAATGTCGGCGCGCATCATCGGCGGCGGCAGTATCGATCCCGTGATTTTTCTCGATTCAACGCTGTTTATCCTATCCTGCGGTCTGCTCTTTATCCGCCTTACGGGATATCTGGTAAGGCTGATTTATCGGCTCGGCAGAAAACACTGGAAACCGGCGACCTTTGTCGCTTTCATGCAGATCATCCGCGGGGTCGGAAAGCAGGGCTTCATCTCCGTTTTTCTTGTGATGACGATTGCCATGGGGGTCTTCAATGCGAATCTCGCAAGAACCGTCAATGAGAATGCGGAACGAAGAACAAGTTACAATCTCGGCACGGATTTAAGACTGCAGGAGAAGTGGAAGTTAACGACGATCCGCGTGAACCCTACCGACCCGACGCCGCTCTGGAACTATTCCGAGCCCGATTTCGAACGGTACAGATTCTTAGAGGAGTTCGGCGCAGAAGAGATGACGCGGGTCATCTGTGACGAAAATACGGATCTTGTGATCGATAAGAAGGTGGAGAAGGGGAATACCCTGATGGCGATTCACACAAAGGAATTCGGAGAGACGGCAACACTGCCGGAAGGCGTGAATGACGTGCATTGGTTTCATTACCTGAACCAGCTGGCAAAGCTTCCGAACGGGGTGCTTATTTCAAGCAATCTTGCGCAGAAATACAGTCTCAAAGAAGGGGATAAAATCAAATATGAAAGATACAGCCCTGTGAATGAGAAAGAGCCGTATCAGACCGTGGAGGCGAAGATCTGCGGCATTGTCGATGCGTTCCCGGGCTATGAGAGCGCAGCCTACACCGCAAAAGAGGACGGAACGGTAGAGCTTCGCGAGAACTATCTTGTAGTTGCCAATTATGCGACTGTGGTGAATGATTTCTCCATCACCCCATACCAGATCTGGATTCGTCTGAGGAATTACGCGGATTCCGATCAGATGGAGCGCGCAATCGAAGATGCGGGAATCACGCTGACATCCTTTACGTCTCTGGAGAGAGAGATCCAGGATCAGCGGGATTCCGCGATGATCCAGATTACCAACGGGATGTTCTCCGTCGGGTTTATTATTTCGCTGTTGATCTGCGCGGTCGGTTTTCTGATCTATTGGATCCTGACCATTCGGGAGAGAGAACTGCTCTACGGAATCTATCGGGCAATGGGGATGAGTATGCGTGAGATCCAGAAAATGCTGGTAACGGAGCAGATTTTCAGTTCGCTTCTGGCAGCAGTGTCCGGCTTCGGCGTCGGCGCAGTGACGACGCTGCTGTTCACAAAGTTGATTTCCATCGTATATCTGCCGCGGAAACATAATCTTCCGATTGAAATTGCGATGAAGCCGGAGGACAGCATCAAAATGGTGGTGATCATCGTGATCGCGTTCGCCGTTTGCTTCTATATCATGCGCAAAACAATCCGAAACATGAACATTACACAGGCCTTGAAGATGGGAGAGGATTAAGATGGAATATATGATAGAAACCAGACAGATTCATAAAAGTTTTCCTCTCGGCAACAAAGAAACGCTGGAAGTCCTGAAAGGGATCGATCTCAAAATCGAAAAGGGAAAACTGACGATTCTGAAAGGAAGATCCGGCTCGGGGAAAACAACGCTGTTAAATATTCTAAGCCTGCTGGATGCACCGACAAAAGGTGAACTTCTGATCGACGGCGAGGAAATGAAAGAGAAAAGCGAGGTCGAAAAAGAGAAGATCCGAAGATATCATATCGGCTTCGTCTTCCAGTCGGTTGCGCTGCTGCCGATCCTTTCCGCTTATGAAAATGTGGAGTTCGGCATGAGGCTTGCCGCATATGAAGGAAACATGGACGAAAGGATTCGAAATGTCTTAAGGATCGTCGGACTGCAGAAGCGCATGGGTCACATGCCCGCGCAGATGTCCGGCGGTGAACAGCAGAGAGTCGCAATTGCGAGGGCGGTCGCCCACAGTCCCAAGATCATCTTCGCAGACGAGCCGACAGGGGCGCTGGATACGGATTCCGGTCTTGCGATCATGAAACTGTTTCGGGAGCTGATTGAGAAAGAGGGCATCACGATTGTCATGACAACGCACGACCCGAATCTGATGCAGCTTGGAGACGTCGTCTATGAAATGGAAGACGGGGAACTGACGCTGATTGCCGAAGAAAACGAAGCGGAACCGATTGAGGAGACTCTTTCGGAGACAGCAACAGAAGAAAAAACAGAAAAAAGGGAAACAGTGAACAAAGAAACAGACGCAACAGAAAAGGAAACGGACAATGGAGCAGAAGAAGGAAGAGATTCTGGTTTGTGACGGACTGGTGAAAATATTCAAGACAGACGAAGTGGAAGTGATGGCGCTGCAAGGGCTGGATCTTACGATTAAACGAGGGGAACTCGTCGCCATTATCGGGAAAAGCGGCAGCGGGAAATCAACGCTTTTGAATATGATCGGCGGTCTGGATCGACCGACGGCGGGAAGAATCTATGCGGACGGAAATGATCTCTTTGCAATGACGGAGCAGCAGTTGGTGGAATATCGGCGGAGCACGGTCGGTTTCGTCTGGCAGAACAGCGGGCAGAATCTGTTTTCTTATCTGACCGCCGTACAGAATGTGGAAGCGCCGTTATATTTTGAGCGGATGGGCGACAAGGAGAGAAGAGAACGCGCCATGGAACTTCTGAAGCGAACCGGCGTCGAGCACAAGGCAGACGCCTACCCGACCCAGATGTCCGGCGGAGAACAGCAGAGAGTTGCGATTGCGGTGGCGCTGGCGAACGATCCGAAGATTCTGCTGGCAGACGAACCGACCGGTTCTGTGGATTCGAAGACATCCAATCGGATTCAGGATTTGTTCCGGAAGTTAAATGAGGAAACCGGACTGACGATCATTATCGTGACGCACGATATCAGTCTTGCAAACAAGGTGTCCCGTGTGATTATGGTCTCCGACGGTAAGATCAGTACGGAGAAAATCATGAAGGAAGCGTACCGGAAGAAGTTGGATGAATTGTCAACCGAGACGTTAAAGGAAATAGAGTCGCATGAAGAATATTCGGTGCTTGACAAGGCAAGGCGCGTCCAACTCAGTGAAGACGCATTGCAGGAAGCGGGGATTGACAGTCACATGGTAAAAGTGGAAGTTGTCGACGGAAAAATCGTGATCTCAAAGCAGGACGCGTGAGATCTCAGGTTAAGGATTCCGGCGGATCTGCCGAAATATAGTGCGTAAGACATTCGGATTGAAGAGGGTGCACTATGAAAGTGGATTTGCAGAAGATCAATCAGAATGTTGACATGGAAAAAACCGCATATCATGTACCGGAGCGGGTTTTGGAAGCAGGGATCGCGACTGCCGCTTCGGGATATTCCTTAGACATTACAGGCAATGTTACGGATAACATGGCATATAGGGAAGAGGGTCTGAGATCGTTAGAAGATTTCCGCCTTGCCGCCGGTCGTTTAGACGTAACGCAGCAGCGAAATTACATGACCGTAATGTCTAATTCCATGTCAACAGAAGATTTTGCCAAATTGCAGAAAGAGGGCTATCGTCCCGGCGCGGTTGCCGTGGAGGATCTGGTCACCAATCTGGATAAGATCAAGGCGAAGGTGGCGGAAGCCGGTACTGTAATTGCAGGGTTCAACGACGATCTTTCCATGGAAGAAATGGAAAGGATTACGGGAAGCAGGGCGGAAGCGCTCAAGATCTCTGCGGCGCTGATCGAAAACGATCTCCCGGTGACCGAAGAAAACCTTCGAAACATCAAGGAAGCCTTTGAGGAGAGCGAACAGATTACAGAGGTCACCGACAGCATGCTGCGTTTCCTCGTCAAAAATCCGATGGAACCTACCGTCGGAAACCTGTATAAAGCACAGTTCAGTAGCGGAACGGAAGCGCTCAGACCTTCCGGGGGCTATTATCCGGAAGAGACGAACGGCTATTATGCGAAGAAAGCGGAGCAGATCGAATGGAGCCGGATCGGCGATTCCGTCAATCGAATCATTGAAGACGCAGGACTTTCCGGTGTGGCGTCTGCACAGGATGAGGCAAGATGGACGATTGCACAGGGGTTGCCGCTAACCAGGGACAGTTTGCGGCAGGTTCATACCTATCGGGAGATCCGCTTTCCTTTAGAAAAAGCGATGCTGCTTCCTAAATTTACGGCTGCGATTGCGGTCGGCAGGAAACCGCAGCAGGCGAATCTGACGACAGAACGGCAGCAGCCGCCGCACTTCGCATCAAAGCGGATGCTGGAAGAAACGCGGCTGATGATGAGCATTGAAGCAAACAGGTCGCTTGCAAGACAGGGTCTTTGGATCGATACGCAGGAACTTGCGCGTGCGGTTGCGCAATTGGAAGAAGCGGAGAAAGAACTGTTCGGTCGCGCCATTGACGTCATACAGGAGATCGCGGAACAGCCCGCGGAATCCATTCAGGCGGCGGTTTTTGATACACGCAGTTTTACGCCGGTACAGTTACATGAAATCGGACAGTCGCTGAAGCAATCTTACGATGCGGCGATGAAGCGGTATGAAACGGTCTGGACAGCGCCGAGAGCCGATCTTGGAGATTCCATTCAGAAGGCGTTTCGAAATGTGGATGAGATTCTTGCGGATCTGAATCGGATTCCGGATGAAGTGAACCGCAAGACGGTACGGATCTTAGGATATACGGAAACAGAGATAACGGAAGAAAATTTCGAACGCGTCAGAGAGGCAACAAAAGCGGTGCTCGAGGTGATCGAGCGGATGACGCCGGAGAAGATGCTCGCAATGATCCGCGACGGATTCAATCCGCTGAATGAGAGCATGACGGATGTGGCAGACTATCTGAAACGGAAAACGGACAGCGAGCGGGCGGAAAGTTACAGCGAATATATTTGGAAACTGGAGAAAAACGGAGAGGTGACTCCGTCCGAGAAGGAGGCGTACATCGGAATCTGCCGCCTGATTCGTCAGATTGAGAAAAACGACGGCAGACCGATCGGGGATGTATTAAACACGGAAGAACAGCTGACGTTGCAGAATCTTCTCAACGCGGTGCGATCCAGAACAGCGGCGGGCATGGACGTAGGGATCGACGATGCATTCGGAACGCTGGAAACCTTACAGGAAAAAGGAACATCCATTACGGAGCAGATCCTGCAGGCCTTCGATCAAGTCATACGGACGGCGGACACAGAGGAAGCCGAACAGTTGCTGGCAAAGGAAGCGAAACAGCAATCCGCCGAGGCGATGAACGTTTCGGATGAGGCGCTGGGCGCGCTTCTGGATACAGGACTTCCGGTAAATGCCGATCACCTGCTTGCGGCGCAGTACCTGATGCATCAGAGGGGCGCGACGTTTGCGGCTTTCGGAAAGTTATTAAAAAGGACAACGGCGGAAGAGACACGGGAGGCGAAAGAAAAGACAGAAGGCTTCGTTGATCTGCTCGGTACGGAAGACGATCCTGCGGAAGCATATCGCAGTATGACGGTGGCGGCGGAAAGCGTGATCAACGAAGAGACGTTTCGGGAAGTTGATCCCGACCGACTGCGTGCGTTAAGGCTGCTGCATAAGCAGTTGTATGTGGCAGGGGCGATGGCACGAAGAGAGACTTACGAAGTACCGATGGAAATCGAGGGTTCTCTGACCGGCATCCATCTTCGCATTCTGCGCGGTACGGAGACGGCGGAAGCGGCAATCAGTTTCGAAACGGAAGGATACGGGAGCGTCAGAGCGCGATTTTCACTGCATCAGGAGAAAGTAAACGGTTATGTGACAGGTGATTCGGAAGAGGGAATCCGAAAGCTTTCGGAGCAAAAAGCAGCCTTTACGGAACTGGCGGGATACGATACGGAAGCCATCCGCTACTTCGTTACAAAGGATCTCAAACCGGACCGCGCGACACAGACGGATCAGGGAAACAAAGCAAGCGTCAGAGCATTATACGGCGTCGTCAGAGCGTTTCTGAAGAGCCTATAGAAAGAGAGGTAGTTCCATGAAGATCAATTCGAATATTCAGGCACAGATTACCAACAACATTTTGCGAAGAAACGAGGGTGCGCTTTCCGCGTCTTCCGAAAAACTTTCGAGCGGGTATCGAATCAACAGCGCAAGAGACAACCCGGCGGGCATTGCCATTACGAACAAGATGAATGCCCAGATCAGAAGTTTGTCGAAGGCGACACAGAATTCCAAGAATGCGTCCAACGTGATTGCAACTGCCGAAGGCGCACTTTCGGAGATCCAGAACATGATCCAGAGAATGAGCGAACTGGCGGTCAAGGGAGCCAACGATACCAACACCGATGAAGACCGCGCTGCGATCGAGAAAGAAATACAGGCGCTGAAAGAGGAGGTTGTCAGAGTCGCGCAGGAGACGGAATACAATACGCAGAGTCTCTTAAACGGAGAGCAGGCGCTTCGCGGCTATGCCTATTTCAATCAGCCTGCCGATAACGGAAAGTTACATGTGGAGAACCATAATGCGGCATTTCCGGCAGGGGAATACAATATCGGAATCAGCCAGGACGGAAGCGGCGTTGTGACCTTGACCGGCTTCCCGACCGGTTATAATGTGATCACAGAGGGAGAAATGGTGACCGTCAAAACCGATCAGGGCGGAGAACTGAAACTCTCTTTCCGCGCCGGCGATATTCCGATCGCGCCGGCGGAACTGCAGGCACGACTCGACCTCAAGGACACCGGCGGAATGAGTATTCAGGTCGGCTTCTCCGAGGGACAGGAGATCCAATTGGTGATTCCTGAGATTTCTCTGAAGAACCTCGGCATTGAAGACTTGCACATGGATACGATAGACGGATGCAAACAGGCAATGGATCAGCTCGAGGAGGCGCTGCGGTTTGTTTCCGCAACCCGTTCGGAACTCGGTGCGGTGCAGAACCGTTTGGAAGCGACGATTTCCAATCTGGATATTTCGATTGAGAATCTCACCAATTCCTATTCGACAATCAAGGATACGGATATGGCGGAAGAGATGGTGGAATATACCAAATTGCAGGTTCTGGTACAGGCGGGAACCACAATGCTGACGCAGGCAAACGAACAGCCGCAGCAGGCGTTGCAGTTATTGCAGTAGCACGGGGGACTACAGATGAAGAAAGAACTGGTGCAGGCATACACGCTTAGGATCTCACAAGCCAACCCCAGCGAAATCATTGCGATCGTCTATGCGCTGGCGGGGCAGTATTTGTCCGACGCGCAGGAGGCCTACGACGCAGGGGAGATACCGGAATTCACGGACGCCTGTCATGGCGCAAAGCGGTGTCTGAACCATTTACTGCAGGCGCTTGATGATGCGCAGGAATTATCGGTGCCGTTGGCGAACCTGTATATTTATTTCAACAAGGAAATCAGCATGGGCTGTGCAAGGCGGGATATGGAGCGGCTCCTGACCGTGAAAAGACAGATTTCGGAACTGGAAGCATCCTTTGTCGAACTGGCAAAGCAGGATGGCTCCAATGCCGTGATGCAGAATCCTCAAGCGGTCTATGCCGGTCTGACCTACGGTAGAGAACAGTTGAACGAGAGCCTATACGATTACGATACGGACAGCAGGGGATTTCGCGCATAAATAGGTCTCCATGCGATAGAAGAAACCAAAGATTCGACCGCAGGGGAAGAGACGGAATACAGAGCGATTCTACTTGACAACGGCTGAGTTAAGATGCGGTCTGATAAAGTTGGTGGTTATTTCGGTAATAATCACCAACTTTTTATTTTACGTAAGAGAGATGAAACGCCATGAATTATATGATTTTCACAAAGATCGAAAGATTGTAGAAATCATATGGACAAGCGGTCGAAAAGCCTCTACAATACAAATTACAAATCAAGACACAGCGGCAGAGCAAAGACAGATCTCGTGCGTGTGCACAAATTTTCAAAGTAAAATATGGATGGATTCGTGCTGATTACAATTTTAATGATGGCGTCAGCCAGTGACTTAGTGTACGCCAAAATACCGAACCGCTTGATTGCGCTCGGACTGGGATATGCCGTGTTCACAACCTTACTTTCGGGAAAGGCGGAACTTGTCTCCGACAGGGTGATCGGTACTTTCCTTCCCATCGTTGCACTGCTGTGGCTGTTGCGGTTTGAACTACTGGGAGCAGGCGACATGAAACTGTTCAGTGTCGTCGGGGCGTTCTTGGGTGTGAGAGCGGTTCTGTTCAGTATCGGCATATCGTTTTCGGTCGGTGCGTTGATAGGCGGTATCAAAATGATAAGAACCGGAATGTGGCGGACGTTTCCGTACGGAAGGGTATCGATCCGATTCGCATTGCCGGTATTGATCGGAACCATCGTGTGTATGGCGCTGGGCGCGTGAGGTGAAACGGTTGCGTGAGGAAGAAATTGTTTTGTGTGAAGAGGATACGGAACATGCACAGAGACTGATTAATTTTCTGAGAAAGCAAGAGAATCCCAAATATCGGGTTCGCTACTACCATTCGCCGCAGGAAATGCTTCGCGAACGTCCGCAGGCGGACGTGTTGCTGCTCGATGAAGCTGTCTACGCGTCCTGCAAGACGGAATTGGAGAAAACGGTGATTGCGGCGAAGCGGGGGATCCTTTGTACCGACAGGAAAGAGACCTATCCGAAAGGCAGGGTCTATAAATACCAGTCCGCGAGACGAATCTTAAGCGAAATCGGTTGTGTGTCGGATGCGGAGAGAAGAACGGAGAATGGCGCCGTTGCTTTGGATCGGAAACTCCGGCTGAAAACCGAGGTCTTAAGAAGACTGTCGCACAGGGCCGAGGATTCGGAGGAAGTTGTTTTTCTTGCGATTGAGGAATGCCTGAAAAAGGAAGACCTGCGCCATCCGATGCGACCGGAAGAGATGGAAGCGCTGCGCAGAGAACTGTTTCACGCGATCAAAGGTCTGGATGTATTGCAGGAACTCCTTGAGGATCCGGAGATTACGGAGATCATGGTGAACGGCTATGACAGGATCTTCATTGAGAAAAGCGGACGACTCTATGCGAGCGGTCGCAGTTTTGAATCGAAAGAACGACTGCTTGAGATTATCAGACAGGTTGTCGCAGGCGCAAACAGAACGGTGAATCTGGCAGCGCCGATTGTGGATGCCAGACTGCCCGACGGTTCCCGTGTTAACGCCGTGCTGGATCCCGTCGCGCTGGACGGACCGCTTCTTACGATTCGCCGGTTCGGGGAACAGCCGATGACGGCGGAGAAACTTCTGGAACTGGGATCCGTGACCGAGGAATGCTTAAACTTCCTGCGCCGTCTGGTCGGCGCAGGTTACAACATCCTGATCAGTGGCGGAACCGGCGCAGGCAAGACAACGCTGCTTAACGTCCTTTCTTCCTTTATTCCCAAGGATGAGCGGATCATTACAATCGAAGACAGCGCGGAGCTGAGACTTACGGAAATTGAGAATCTGGTGAGGTTCGAAGCCAGGATGGAAACGGCGGACGGCGTTGCGGCAATTACGATTCGGGATCTGATCAAAACCGCATTGCGGTCCAGACCGGATCGTGTGATCGTTGGAGAAGTCCGTTCCGAAGAGGCAATCGATATGCTGCAGGCGTTGAATATCGGACAGGACGGATCCATGTCGACGATTCATGCCAACTCTGCGGTAGATGCGCTTTCCAGACTGGAGACGATCGCAATGCTGTCATCGGAACTTCCGCTCAGAGCCCTGCGTCGTCAGATTGCTTCCGGAATTGATATTGTCATCCATGTCGAAAGATGCAGGGACAAGCGTCGTCGGGTCCTTGAAGTTGTCGAGGTTTTAGGAATGGAAAATGAAGAGATCAGAACACAGCCGCTGTTTGAATTTGAAGACGGCGGCACGAGGGAAGAAGCGGGCGGTCGGTTAGTGCGCAGAGAAGAACTGCGCCATGACGGGAAGCTGCTGCGGGCAGAAATGAAATGAACTATGACAGATATCGTCCGACCACAAGAGAAGCGCTCAAAATTCTTGGAGAATATCTTTTGATCAATACCGTGTTTTCTTATCTGTTCTATGATTCGATCCTTGCTTTTTTGTGCGGCTTGCTCTTGTTTCCGTTCTATGCGGGATATCGCAGGAAGGAGCTTTGCAGAAAGCGATGCAGGGAATTACAGGAACAGTTTCAGCAGTTGATGCTTGCGGTTTCCGGAAAGATCAAAGGCGGAATGTCGGCGGAAAATGCATTTCCCGCATGCGGAAGCGATATGGCGGCTCTCTTTGGGCAAAATGCGCCAATTGTGAGAGAACTGAAACAGATATCGCTGCAGATGTCCCGATCCGTACCCTTGGAAGACTGTATTCAAGATCTGGGCATCAGATCGGGGGTGCCGGAGATCTATGAGTTCTCACAGGTGTTCTGCATTGCGAGAAACAACAGCGGCAGAATGCGTGCGGTGATCGAAGATACGACCGGGTTGATGCAGGAGAAAAGGGAAACGGAAGAAGAGATTCAGACCCTGCTGGGCGGCAAAAAATTAGAGCAGCGGCTGATGTGTGTGATCCCGCTGGGGATTATCTTCTATCTGCGGCTGTCTGCGCCGGAATTCTTAAAGATCCTCTACCACAACGGATTCGGTGTCTGCGTTATGAGCGTCTGTCTTATCACATATGCGGCAGCCTTTCTGCTTGCGGAGCGGATCCTTCGGATTCGTGTTTAGGGGCCTGCGGAAGAAAGGACTTTAAAATGAACGGAAGAAGATCGCCATACGGCAAGTATATGTCCGCCAAACAGCATGCTGCCATGCAGAAGCTGTATGCAAACAGAGTGGAAGAACGAATGCGGGGACATTTAAAAAAGCGGCTTCTGCTCGCGCTTTCGGTCTTCTTTCTGATCTCACTGTTTGCACTTGTGATTGCATGGAAGGATCTTCATCAGAAAGAGTTGCTGCAGGGGCGTTTCATCCGACGCAATGAAGCGGAAGGAAACAGGAAGCGCATTGCGGTCACTGCCATTTCGACACAGGGGCAGGAGAAGGAAATCAACCTGATTGTGGACAGTCGTCAATATTCGATAGAGGAAGTCTCCGCAATGTTGCCGAAGTTCTATGAAGCACTGGAACGGACGATTCTTTCTGAAAACGAGTCGCCGGATCGGGTGAATCGGAATCTTCTGCTTGTCACCTCGCTGCCCGGTTATCCGTTTCGGATTCGTTGGAAATCGGAGCGACCGCTGCTGCTGAACGGAAGCGGACAGATCGATGAAGTGCGCTTGCTTCGTGCGTTGGACGAGGGGATGACGGACGGGATTGAGGTGTGTCTGACCGCGCAGATCGAATACGGGGACTTTGCAGAGGAACGACAGATGGCAGTACGTCTGATCCGACGGGAGCAGAACGCGGAAGAAGCCTTTTGGGCGCAAATGGAGCATGCCCGACAGGTTTTGGACGAAGCAACGGCGCAGGAAACCTATCTGGAACTGCCGGAGACGGTGGACGGAACGCAGATAAGGTATCAGGAAAGTGCGAAAGCCACAGCGCCGCTGATTTTTCTCGGAGGTATTCCGATTGCGCTTTTGTTGTTCTACAGGGACGATCAGAGGCTTCTTCAAAAAGCGGAAGAAAGAGAGGAACAACTGCGGCAGGATTATCCCCGTCTGCTCCATCGCTTTGCACTCTATTGCAGCGCCGGTTTGACCGTGAAAAATGCATGGCAAAAGATTTGCGCAGAGTATGCGGAGAGGAAGGGCGTGACAGGGAACCGGTACGTCTATGAGGAAATGCGGAAGGCGGAGACGGCAATGCAGGACGGGGTCGGTGAGGAGGATGCGTACGACGCCTTTGCACAAGGCTGCGGAACGTACAATTACAGAGTGTTTGCAGGCATTTTAATCACGGCGGTGCAAACCGGAAGCGGACAGTTGAAGCGACTGCTTTCCGAAGAATTGAAGGAAGCGCACGAGGCGCGGAAGAAAAATGCCAGAATCCTTGGAGAACAGGCGGGAACCAAACTGCTGCTTCCCATGTTTCTCATGCTGCTGCTGGTGCTTGTCATGATTCTGGTACCTGCCTGCATTTCGTTTTCTTCGTAACGGACAGACAGAACAAAGGGAGGAATGGGAATGTTGAATGAATGGAAACAGTGGATGTTGCGATTGGTCGAGGAAGAGGACGGGATCGGCGTGGTGGAAGTGATCCTGATTCTGGTAGTGCTGATCGGTCTTGTCGTGATTTTCAGAGATCAGTTGACAACGCTGATGGACGGGATTTTTGAGCGGATTATCCAGGACAGCAATGCGGTATAAGGGAGAGATTACGGTTTTTCTGACCCTGCTCTTCGGGGTTCTGTCGGCTTTTTGCCTGACCGTGATCGAAAGCGCCAGAGCGCAGGCAATCAGAGCGCAGACGGAACGTGTGATGCTGACGGCAATTTTCTCCTGCGCATCCGAATATAATCGAGATTTGTATGATAGGTACGGTATTTTCGGCATAGACTGCTCCTATCGAGGCAGCGCGAGCGGAATCGCTTCTACGGAAGCGCACCTGCTTGCTTATGCGGAAGCAAATTTCCGTCCGCTCAATCCTGCCCTGCTGGGGGCGGACTGGCTGAGGATCCGTCCTGAGAAAATGGAACTGACAGGTTATCGGTTCTTAAGCTGCGGAAAGGGAGAGGAGCTTGCCTGTCAGATTCGGGATCTTGCGCAAAGCGGAAAGAACCTGGCGTCGATTCCCGAATTCGGACGACTGCAATCTCTGATGCAAAAAACGGACGCCGCAGCGTTTATGGCGGAATATGACGCCGCGGTGCGGGCAACGGCGGATGTCGCCGACCATCCTGCCAGAGATGTTTATGAGATTGCTCTCAGCGCGGATCTGCTCGAAATGACTTTCGGACAGACGGCGGGAGTACAGAAGATGCCAAAGGACAGACCGTCCGTGAGGTCCTTAAAGCAGGGAAGATCAATGAGATCGGCAACGGTGAGAGAGAAAAACGGGTTGACGGATCAGATCCTCTGTGAATATCTGGTCGCGCATTTCGGAACCTGTGTGAAGCCGCTGCCGCAAACCTGCTTTCGAAGCGAACAGGAATATCTGATCTTCGGAAATCCAAACGAGGGAAGCAATCTGGCTTCCTGCGCGGAGCTTATCTTAAATCAACGTATGACGGAGAACTACAGAACAATGTCGCAGGAGGATGCCGTTCTGGTGCAGACGGCGGAATGGGCAAAGCAACTCTGCACGGATGGCGGGGATGTTGCCATGATGCAAAATGCGCTGCTCTGCGGCTGGGTCTATGCAGAGTCCGTAGTGCAGGTTGCGAGCCTGTTAGCGGGCGGTTCCGTCAATTTGCGGGGAGAATGCCCACATATCGTACCCCTGCGCTCCATGAGAGACTTCCGATCCTATTGCGGTGTTGCTACAAGCGGCAGCGAAGATTATCAGGACTGCCTGGTTGGGGTGCTGGGAGGGGTCTTACAGGAAACGCTTCGGATGCGCTGTCTGGATCTGATCGAGCAGAATCTGAAAGCAAACGGGCACCCGGGCTTTTCCGCAGACGGCTGCATTACAGCATTTGTCGCCCGAATGGAAATTGTCAGCGATTACGGTTATTCCTATTCGATTGAACGGGAGTATGCCTATCTGGAATAAACAAAAGGAAGGGGTGGTTTGAAAATGCTCTCTTTCAAACAACAAGTCCACATTCTCTCCGGACAGAAAACGTATGATCTCCCCCAAAGCAAAAACGCGTTGAAAGAGAGTGTTTTCAAACCGCCCCAATGCAAAGGCAGTCTGGCGATAGAGGCTGCGCTTGTGCTGCCGATCTTCCTGTTTTCCGTGATGACGCTGCTTTCCTTGTTGTCTCAATTGCGATTCACTGTTTTTACGCAGGACAGGCTCTATCAGGAAGGTCTTGCAGAGAGCATCAAAGCCTACGACACATGGGACGAGGAGCGGTTTCCCGATCGGGAATTTGTTGAACTGAATGAACGATATGAAGGAAAACTTCCGTTTGATCCGTTTCACCTTTTTCAGAAAGAATTCTGCCAGAGCGTTCTGTTTCATTCATGGATCGGCTATGTGCACGGACTGGACGGCTATGGAGCGGCAGACGGGGAAGCGGTGGTCTATATTACGGAGAATGGCGAAGTCTATCACAGGAAACGGGACTGCACGCATATCCGACTGACGATCACAGAGGTGAACGGAACGGAACTTGCCGGACTCCGCAATGCTTACGGGGAGAAATACAAAGCCTGCAAACACTGTCATGCGCTCCTGACCGGCGGCGCTTTGTTTGTAACGACCGACGGAGATTGCTACCACAGTACCTTGTCTTGCAGCGGGTTACGCAGAACCGTCAGAACGATTCCGATTTCCGATATCGGAAACAGGAGGCCTTGTCTGCGATGTGGATATTGATCGGCTTGACCATGGGAATGCTTACGGTCTGTACGGTGACGGATTTGAAGAAAAGAGAAATTGCGGCGATTCCGATCCTTGCGGCGACTTTGATCGGCTTCTTCTACCGCGGGATCACGGGTTCCTTCTGGCAAGGTTTCACCGAACTGGGACTGCGGTTTCTGCCGGGCGGCGTCTTTCTGCTGATCGGTCGATGGAAGCGGGATGCGGTCGGGTTAGGAGACGGCATCCTGCTTCTGGCGACGGGCTATCTTCTGGGAGCGAGGCTGCAGTGTTCTCTTTTGATGGCGGCTCTTGCGGCAAGCGGGCTTTGGGCAGGAGCGCTTTTGTTGCTCCGAAAGAAGAAATGGAACGATACGCTTCCGTTTGCCCCCTTTCTTTTGCTTGGAAATCTGGCGATTCTAATCGGAAAGGGAATCGAAGTTCTTTTTGACGGCGGGCGTATCACAGGGTTGCCGTAGCAGCGGGAACGAATTATGACAACACGAAATACGACAAAAAGATTCTATGAGAAAAGCGAAAGAAAACCATCCGCGACAAGACGGATGCAGGGCAGCATGACAATAGAGATCACATTGCTCTTACCGCTCCTGCTCTGTGTGTTTCTGTTGCTTTATTTTACGCTCTATTACCTGCATGATGCGATCGCTTTCGAAAAAGCCTGCGGGGTCGGGCTGCTGCGCGCAGCCATGGAAAGAGACCCGGAACAGGCGAAAGCCAAGCTCATCGAAGCGACGGAAGAAGTGCGTCTGCTCGGCAGATGGGAGATTGCGTGGGATAGGGTCGTAACGGAAGAGACCGTTTCGATCGGCATGGAGGGAACCATGTTTGTAAGGGAAGGTCTCTTTCGGAAATATCTTCCGAATACGTTTGCACTGAAAATGGAACGGAGTACGGATCGGATCGACGAAGTTCACTATATTCGGAGTCGCTAGGCAGGAGAAGACATGGGAATTCAAATAACCTTTGAGCATCAATACGGAGAAGCAAGACTTCTGATTCGGAAGGAGTTCCCGGAGGAGAAGTTTGCCTTTGAGAGAGAAATCATTTCGCAGAACCGCATTCGCGGGCTTCTTCCGTGCAGGATCAGAGAATCAGAAGAAGCCTGCGAATGTCTCTATGAGATAACGAATCGAAGCGGGTTTGCGACGAAATTTTTAAAGAATCGAATCAATACGGACACGGCGGCAGCGATATTGGCGGGTCTTGGCAACGCAATTGCGGAGACGGACGAATACCTGCTTCGTTACAGCGGGATCCTGGCAGAGCCGGAGTATATTTATCTGGATCGGGAAAGCGGAGCGCCGTTGTTTGTCTATTGCCCTTTCCCGGAAGCGGAAGAGGAACTCCCTTTTCTGAAACTGGCGGAATTCATGGTGGAGCGGACGGATCATGGGGATGATGCCGCCATCGATCTTTCCTACGGCTTCTATCAGAAGGTGATTGCACGGGAGTATGATTTTCACCGTCTGATTGAAAAGGATCGCGCAGCGAGAAGGGAAAACGGGAAACCGGTCGATCCGCGGGTGCAGAATTGCAATGAGACAGCGGTGATGAGTGAAGCGGACGGAATCAAAAGAAAGCAGGTACGAAAGGGCGGCAGGGGTATCCTGACGGTGCTGCTGGTGACCTTTCTGATTCTCTGCTTCACTGTTTGTCTGTTGTTGTTAAAGTATGGATCCGTATAAGGCGGATCCTTTTTTGCGCCTTTGTGCAACGGGTTCTTGTGAGGATGCCGCAGAGGGATTATAATGGTAACGTATGGGGCAGTATCGGGTGCGGTAACGGAACCGTGATTCCGTAGCGGAGGGACGGCATGAGCAGGAAGAATATCGGCATACTGGTAGTGTTTCTTGCAGCAAGCATGCTTCTAAGCGGCTGTAAGGTTACAGATATTCTGAAGACGAAACTGACGGAAAAGATTTTAGAAAGCGGCGATACGACGGAGGTTTCCGAGCAGGAAGCGGAAGCGGATCAAACGGACGCAGTGCAGGATCAACCGAAAGAGACGGAGGATGGCACAGAGGACGACACAGAGGATGCGATCGCTGCGACGGCGGAAGCAAAGGAGGCCTTTGATGCGTTTCTGCGTGGAGATTCGGTATTGACGGCGGATGTGGAAGCGGAGTATTTCAGAATCGGGAACCGTTACAGCATCAAGGAACTCATTGAGACCTATCTGATCGAGGAAGAATGGAAGTACGGTACGGATGCGGCGCTCTATGACGCAAAGGTCGCAGAGATTGACTGCGGTGCGGACGGGAAGAAGGAACTGGTACTGTGGCTGGAATACGGGAACAACGGACTGGGCGGATACAACAATATCGTTTATTTCCTGCGCTATCTGGATGACGGAGTGCATTTGTTCGGCTCCGACACCTGGGCATACCGATCGGAAATAAGCGTCAATCAGAACGGATATTGTTCGGAAAGCGGAAGTTACGGCGCAACCTCATGGTACCGGGAGTATTATTTCTTCAACGCGGACTGCGAGCGTATCTTTCTTTATTCCGAAACCAGTCAGTTCTACAATGCGGAGCCGATGATCGATAAGTATTATCTCCAAAACGGCGCAGAGCGCACGGATTATCCGGAGAACGAATATGATGAACACGGATATACGGTTCAAACGGTAAGTTTTATTGAATATGTCTATGATCCGGCGGAAACGGCAGAGAGCAATTACGAGAAATACTATCGCAATTACATGTATTCGTTCGAGGATGAGAACGGGAATTCCGTCTCGCCGCCGGAGAAGTGGATTGCGTTCTATCAAAGGGAAAACGTAGACTGGTATCCCGTAGAGGAACTGAAACAGAAGATCGATGCACATGAGACCGCGCTCGGTGTGACAAAAGACATCAAGACCGCAGCCTCCGTCTATGACTGGACGAGCATTGCGGACAACGGCACGCTGAATTACAAAGTGGTGCGGGAATCGGCGGAAAACGATTAGCTCCGGGCAAGAACCTGCAGTTATGACTACGTGTTTAAGATAAAGGAGTAAACTATGAAAATCAACATTTATTACGGCGGCAGAGGAATCCTGGATGATCCGACGTTGTATGTGATCAATAAAATGGAACAGGTGTTGGAAGAGTTGAACGTCAAGGTGGAACGCTTCCATCTTTTCGAACTGAAAAGCACGATCACTTCGCTTCCCGCATCCATCAATGACGCGGACGGCATCGTGCTTGCGACGACGGTGGAGTGGTTCGGAATCGGCGGCTATATGATGCAGTTTCTGGACGCGTGCTGGCTCTATGGGAACAAAGAGAAGATTGCAACGACCTATATGTGCCCGATCGTAATGTCCACAACCGCCGGAGAGCGTGAGGGGAAGACCGACCTTGCCATTGCGTGGGAGATCCTCGGCGGACTGCCCTGTACCGGGCTCTGCGGTTATGTGGAGGATATGATGTCCTTCGAAAGGAACGCCGAATATACGGCAATTATCGAAAAGCAGACGGAGAATCTCTATCGGGCGATTTCGCAGAAGTCCAAAACGCTTCCGACCAGCAATCAGGCGGTGAAGAAAATGGTGGATGCGGGCAGCAGAATTGCCCTGACGCCGCAGGAGACGGAGCAGCTGAGCAAGTATGCTTCCGATGAGTCCTATGTGCAGAAGCAGAAAGAGGACATTCAGGAACTGACAAGTCTCTTCAAGGATATGCTCGAACATAAGGATGTGGACGAGAACACGCTGTACCTGTCAGATTTCAGAGAACATTTCGTTCCGCAGGGCAATCTCAACGCGGTGTATAAATTTATCATCAAGGGTCGGAAGAAGAACCTGATCCTGGAGATGAAGGACAATGAGTTGAACTGTTATTATGGAAATACGGAGAATCCGGATGTGCTCTGTCGTGTCGACGGGGAGCACATGGATCAGATCGTCGAAGGAAGAGAATCTTTCCAGCGGGCGTTCATGTCGGGCGACATGCAGGTAAAAGGCGACTTTCGGCTGCTGCGTATGCTGGATACGATATTTAACTTCGGCGATCAGGGCGTGTGAGACAAACGGGAAGATCACAGGGGGAAGAAAGAAGAGCAAAAGGAGAGTCAAATGAGAGACGATTGTATTTTCTGTAAGCTGGCAAACGGGGAGATTCCGACCAACACCGTATATGAGGATGAGAAGTTCCGCGTGATTCTGGACGCGGCACCCGCAACGAAGGGACATGCGCTGATCCTTCCGAAAGCACATTCCGCGAATCTCTACGAGATTGATGATGCGACCGCTTCCGATGCGATCAAACTGGCAAAGCATCTCGTAACGAAATTTACGCAGAAGCTGCAGTGCGACGGCTATAATCTCGTGCAGAACAACGGCACCGCAGCCGGGCAGACCGTGTTCCACTTCCATCTGCACCTGATTCCGCGCTATCAGGACGACCATGCCGGAATCCTGTGGGAACCCACTGCGCCGGATGCAAAAGCGCAGGAAGCGTTATGTCGGCTGCTACGGGAATAGGAAGCGGGTTATTTCCGCACTTCTTCGATCAGCCGAATGATCGTGCGGATCGCATCGTTCTGAGACGATTGCCGCATGGCTTCGACATAGCGCGCGCGATCTTCATAGAGAGATCTCACTGCGTGAAGCAGCACTTCATCGGTCAGTTCTTCCTCCTCAAGCACCATGGAGAAGCCCTGTCGCTGAAAGGATCTTGCATTGAGTACCTGGTCGCCGCGGCTTGCATTGACGGAAAGCGGGATCAGAAGATTCGGCTTTTGTAAGAATAAGAGTTCACAGATGGCGTTCGCTCCCGCGCGGGAGATCACACATGCGGACATTGCAAACAGGTCTTTTAATTCATCTTTCATATATTCGAACTGGATGTAACCTTCCGTTTTCTGTAAGGCGGCATCCAGTTTTCCTTTGCCGCATAAATGTACAACATAGAAGTCCTGCAGCAGGTCGGGAAGAATTGCGCGCACGGCTTTGTTGACATTGGCTGCGCCAAGGGAGCCCCCCATGACCAGGATCACAGGCTTTTCGTTCCCGATTCCGCAGAGGCTTCGTCCGTTTTTTGCATCTCCATCTGCAAGTTCCGCGCGGATCGGAGAGCCGGTGAGGCAGGCTTTGCCGGCGGGAAGCCTGGCGATCGTTTCCGGAAAATTACAGCAGATTTTCGCGGCGGAAGAGAAGCATAACCGGTTGGCAAGCCCCGGCGTCATGTCGGACTCATGAATGATGGCGGGAACTTTGCATTGCTTTGCGGCAACGACCACGGGAACGGATACGAACCCGCCTTTGGAAAACACCACAGAGGGCTGCAGTTCTTTGATCAGTTTCTTCGCTTCGCGAAATCCTTTCAGTACGCGAAACGGATCGGTCAGATTCTTCAGATCAAAATAGCGGCGCAATTTGCCGGAAGAGATTCCGTGATAAGGAATGCCGTAATCTTCGATCAGCGCTTTTTCCATGCCCTGATACGAACCGATATACTGAATGTCATAGCCGGCGTCTTTCAGCGCCGGAAGCAGTGCGATATTGGGGGTGACATGACCGGCGGTCCCGCCGCCCGTTAAGAGAATACGTTTCATAAACAAGTCCTCATCCTATGGATCAATCCCTGAAAGCAGAATCATTCAAATCAAAATACCGGCAACGTGATCCAGTTCATGCTGGATGACCTGCGCGGCAAAGCCGACAAAGCGTTCGGTGTGTTCCGTGAAATTCTCGTCTAAGAACCGTACTTCGATCTCGTCATAACGAACCGTCTTGCGTTTTCCGAGCAAAGATAAGCACCCTTCTTCCGTTTCATACGGCTTCGCTTTCGTTAGAATCTGCGCGTTGACCAGCGGAAACTGCAAGAAGCCCAGACTGATCGCAATGATGTTCTTCCTCACGCCGATCATATTGGCAGCCAGCCCGGCACATTCTTCGCGATGCGCTTTGAGCGTATCCATCAGGTCTATGATGACCTGCTTGTCCTTTTCCGTTGCCGGCTCCGATTTCTGAGACAGAAAAAGGGGGTCGTGCGAGATGTTTCTGATCATAGTTCTTCCTCACCGTTTCGGCAATGATGTAGATACCTTTATTATAGTCTGAAAACCGTCCGCTGCCAATAGGAAGGCTGTGTTGAAATTCGCTGTTTTTTCAAGTATAATCTCATAGATGACAGGAAGAACAAGAGCCATGCACAGGCAGGAGGAAACAAAATGGCGAATTGGAATAATTTAGATACACTTACGGCGTTTCGGGAGCTTGCGGCGGCGCGTGACCGCGTTGACCTTACAGTTGCTATGACCGGTGAAGGCGGAGCAGAACGAGTTGAGAAGTATCAGGTGAAAATGGCGTGCGGCATGCATTATAATTATGCCGCCAAGGAAGTCAATGACGACATTCTTGCGGGAATGCAAAGCCTTGCCAAGGAAGCGGAACTCACGGAGAAGTTCAGAGAACTGTATAACGGCGCTATCATCAATACGGGCGAACAACGTTTGGTTCTGCACCAGTTGACGCGCGGGCAGCTCGGCGAAGGCGTGATCGCGGAGGGCGTCAACAAAAGAGAGTTCTATGCTACACAGCAGAAAAAGATTGCGGCTTTTGCAGAAAAGGTGCATCGGGGAACAACCACCAACGCCAGCGGAGAGAAGTTCACGACAGTGGTACAGATCGGCATCGGCGGCTCAGATCTCGGTCCGAGGGCGATGTATCTTGCGTTGGAGAATTGGGCAAAGCGAACCGGTAACTTCAAGATGGAAGCGAAATTCATCAGCAATGTGGATCCGGATGATGCGGCGGCGGTTCTGAATGATACCGACCTTGCGCATGCGCTGTTCGTTCTGGTGTCCAAATCAGGCACCACGCTGGAGACATTGACCAACGAAGCCTTTGTCAAAGAAGCGCTGCAGCAGGCAGGACTGGATGCAAGCAAGCACATGGTTGCGGTGACTTCCGAAACCTCTCCGCTTGCAAAGAGCGACGACTATCTGGCGGCATTTTTCATGGATGATTATATCGGCGGACGCTTTTCGTCCTGTTCGGCGGTCGGCGGCGCGGTTCTGTCTCTTGCGTTCGGCCCTGCCGTTTTCGCCGCGTTCTTAGACGGCGCAGCGCAAGAGGACCGGCTGGCAACCAACGAAAATATTTTGGAGAATCCGGCAATGCTGGACGCGCTGATCGGCGTTTACGAGAGAAATGTATTGGGTTATGCGGCAACGGCAGTGCTTCCGTATTCTCAGGCACTCAGCCGTTTTCCTGCGCACCTGCAGCAGGCGGACATGGAATCCAACGGGAAATCGGTCAACCGTTTCGGCGAACCGGTGAACTACGTGACCGGACCTCTGATTTTCGGCGAACCGGGAACCAACGGACAACACAGTTTCTATCAACTGCTGCATCAGGGAACCGACATTGTTCCGATTCAGTTCATCGGATTCAAAGAAGGTCAGTGCGGATGGGACGTCGATATCCAGGGAAGCAGCAGCCAGCAAAAACTGTGCGCAAACGTTGCGGCGCAAATCATGGCGTTTGCCTGCGGGAAAAAGGATGAGAATGCCAATAAGAATTTTGCCGGCGGACGACCTTCCAGCATCATCTATGGAACCGCTCTGACACCGGAAGCGCTCGGCGTTCTGTTGTCTCATTATGAGAACAAAATCATGTTCCAGGGCTTCTTATGGAATGTCAACTCCTTTGATCAGGAGGGGGTACAGCTCGGAAAGGTGCTTGCAAAAAAGGTGCTTGCACACGAGACGGACGGCGCGCTCAGGCGCTACAGCGACCTGCTTGGAATTTAAGACACGGATGCTAGATGGTAAAAACCATTTCCTGCTGCGTCTTCGGGTGCAGGAAATGAAGTTCATAAGCACACAATGCAATGCCGGCGTCGCCTTCGGGCGTCACCGGTTTTTGCGCGCCGTATTTTTCGTCCCTGAGAACGGGATGTCCGGCATGGGATAACTGGGCGCGGATCTGATGAAAGCGTCCGGTCAGCAGACGGATTCGCAGTTTGGTCGTATCGGATGTGGGATCATAAGCAAGCGGCGTGCAGATTAACTTCGCTTCCTTTGCGATCTTGCCGTCGTGTTCCTTGCGTCCTTTTGCGGTAACAAGGGCTTTTCCCTGTTTCGGATCTCTGATAAGATAATCGACCAGCGTGATATCTTCGGACGAAGCTTCGGTCAGAAACTTTCCCTCGACGGTTGCCTGATAGTATTTCCTCATGCGACCGTCGGATACCTGTGCGCTTAAGATCGAAGCCGCTTTTGCGTTTTTTGCAAAAACGAGGATCCCGGACACCGGCTGATCCAGTCTGTGGATCACGCCAAGATACGGCTCTGCTGCATTGTCATTGCAAGAGCGCAAATAGGATTTCAGTTCGCTGACAAGGTCTTTCTTTCGGAGATCGGCGGATTCCGTTGCCATTCCCGCCGCTTTCACAACGACGAGAAGTTCATTGTCTTCAAATAATAGATTCATGATTCGAAAAAGGGGAAACCCGGAACAGATCTTTGTCTGTCCCGGGCAGGGTTCAAATACGAAACAGCGGGGTTCTTCTTAACCGAAGTATCTCTTCAGCAGACCTTCAAAGGCCTTGCCGTGGCGGGCTTCGTCACGAGCCATCTCATGAACGGTATCATGAATTGCATCGAGATTCTGCGCCTTTGCACGCTTTGCAAGGTCAGTCTTGCCTGCGGTTGCGCCGTTCTCCGCTTCCACTCTCATCTCAAGATTCTTCTTGGTGGAATCGGTAACAACCTCACCGAGAAGTTCTGCGAATTTCGCAGCGTGTTCCGCCTCTTCCCAGGCTGCCTTTTCCCAGTATAAGCCGATTTCCG
>CAZNCH010000002.1:0-53526 GCA_964571555.1 uncultured Lachnospiraceae bacterium
CCCTGCACCTTCTTGGCATACTGCACGGGGATTCTTCTCTCGCCGCCGCCAAGAATAACGGTAAGCACCACGGTTCCCACAATGATTGCCAGAATGAGAATCGCCGCAAGAGAGGCTGTCGCAAAGGATTTGCCTGACATAAACTGCTGATAGAGTCCTGCGAAATCCTGCGGAATCCTGGAAATAATGTTAATCGTTAAGACGATGGAAATACCGTTTCCGATGCCGTTTTCCGTAATCTGCTCACCGATCCACATTAAGAATGCGGAACCGGCTGTCAATGCCACGATCACCGTGATGATGCCGAGCACGCCGGCTTCCGTCATAAATCCCTGATTGTTGAAGCCGATCGCCATTGCCGCCGACTCGATCAGTGCAAGCCCCACGGTCACGTAACGTGTGAGGGAAGCGATTTTCTTACGTCCGTCTTCGCTTTCCTTCTGCATCTCTTCCAGCTTCGGAATTGCAATCGTTAAGAGCTGCATGATAATGGAACTCGTAATATAGGGTGTAATATTCAGCGCAAAAATCGACATATTCTCGAAAGAGCCGCCGGTAAAGGCGTTCAGGAAGCCGCTGTTGTCACCCATGGTCTTGCTGAACCATTCAGCGAACAGACCGCTGTTTACACCAGGCACCGGTAATTGTGAACCGAAACGGATCACGACCAGCATAAGGAGCGTAAAGAGGAGCTTCATTCTGATCTCTTTGATTTTAAACGCATTTTGCAAGGTCTTTAACATCAGATCACCTCAGCTTTTCCACCAAGAGCCTCAATCTTTTCCTTTGCGGATGCAGAGAAAGCATTTGCCTTTACGTTGAGTTTCTTAGTAAATTCACCATTTCCAAGAATTTTAACGCCGTCTTTCGGATTCCTGACAATACCCTTTTCCATCAGAGAATCCACCGTAACATCTGCGCCGTTTTCAAATACTTCCAATGCGGATAGGTTGATTGCAACGATCTCCTTTGAATTTCTATTTAAGAAGCCCCGCTTGGGAAGTCTTCTGTACAAAGGCATCTGTCCGCCTTCAAAACCGATTCTGGGTGCGCCGGAACGAGCCTTCTGTCCCTTGTGACCCTTACCTGCGGTCTTGCCGTTTCCCGAACCGTGTCCACGTCCTCTTCTAAAATTATCACTGTGCTTAGAGCCTTCAGCCGGCTGTAAATTTGATAATTCCATGCTGCTGACACCTCCTTTTCTATTAAATTTCTTCCACCTTAACAAGGTGGCAAACCTGCTGAACCATTCCTCTGGTTGCTGCGTTATCCGGCAGTTCCACGGTCTTGTTCAATTTGGTCAGGCCTAAGGCTTCTACCGTCTTTCTGTGCTTGGGAATAGCGCCGATTGTAGACTTTACTAAGGTTACTTTAACCTTTTTTTCTTTCTTGTTTGCCATTTCGATTTCCTCCTTAAGCCAAGATCTCTTCTACGGATTTCCCGCGAAGACGAGCGACCTCTTCCGGAGTCTTCAGCTGACTTAACGCTTCGATCATGGCAAGTACCACGTTCTGCTTGTTGTTGGAACCAAGCGACTTGGTACGAATGTTTCTGATTCCCGCCAGCTCACATACGGTACGTGCCGGACCGCCGGCGATAACGCCGGTACCTTCCGGAGCACGCTTCAGCAGTACGCTTGCACCGCCAAACTTTCCGGTGTAGTCATGTGTGATACTGTTGTTCGCATCAAGCGCAACATTTACTAAATTCTTGATTGCGTCTTCTTTTCCCTTGCGGATCGCCTCAGGGATTTCTGTAGCCTTTCCGAGTCCGGCTCCTACGTGTCCGTTGCCGTCGCCGACAACTACCAGAGCGGTGAAGCGCCTGTTGCGGCCGCCCTTTACGACCTTCGTAACACGCTTGATGGAAACTACTTTTTCGTTTAATTCTAATTGACTCGCGTCAATGATACTACGTCTCATACGATTCCTGTCTCCCTTCCTAGAATTCCAGACCTGCTTCTCTGGCTGCTTCAGCCAAAGCCTGGATCTTACCCTGGTATATAAAGCCGCCTCTGTCAAAGACAACCGTCTTAATACCCTTGTCTAACGCCTTCTTGGCAATCACAGTTCCTAAATATGCTGCTGCATCAACGTTGTTGGTCTTCTCCAGTTCCGCCTTTACATCCTTGTCCAGGGTGCATGCGGATACTAAAGTGTTCCCAACCGTATCATCGATAATCTGCGCATAGATATGATTGTTGCTTCTGAACACGGCAAGGCGGGGTCTTTCAGCGGTGCCGCTGAAACGGTTGCGCATTCTGCCATGTTTCTTCATACGAATTTCTGATCTTGATTTTTTACTAACCATTTTACACGCTCCTTATCTTATTTCTTACCGGTCTTACCGACTTTACGTCTGATATGTTCATCAGCATACTTGATACCCTTGCCCTTATAAGGCTCCGGTCTTCTCTTGTCTCTGATTTCAGCTGCGTATTGGCCAACTTTTTCTTTATCGATTCCTTTTACGATGATCTTGTTCTGTCCTTCCAGAACCGTCTCAAGGCCTTCCGGATCCGTCATCTCAACAGGGTGCGAATAACCCAGCGATAACTGGAGCTTCTTCCCCTGCTTTGCCGCTCTGTAACCAACACCGTTGATTTCCAGAGTCTTCTGGTACCCATCGGTTACACCGATTACCATGTTGTTGAGCAAGGTTCTTGTTAAACCGTGCAGAGATTTCATTCTCTTCAAATCATTGGGACGGCTGACTGTGATCTCAGCGCCTTCCTGCTTGATTTCCATCTCGGGAGCCAGAACTCTTTCCAGCGTACCTTTGGGACCTTTTACAGTCACTTTATTATTTTCTGCAATTTCCACAGTAACGCCTGCAGGAATCGCGATTGGCATTCTTCCTATACGTGACATGCCCGTACCTCCGTTTCTTTTTGCTACAACTGTAACTTACTTTTCCAACTCGAGTGCCCGTCCGCTTCGCGTTCGTCGCTGCACTCTACCACACAAATGCAAGCACTTCGCCGCCAACGCCCGCCTTGCGCGCTTCCTTGTCGGTAATGACACCGTTGTTGGTGGAAATGATTGCGATTCCGAGTCCGCCGAGCACTCTCGGGAGATCTTCCTTGCCGGCATAGACTCTCAAGCCGGGCTTGGAGATTCTCTTCAGACCGGTGATGATCTTCTCATTCTTGTTCTCACCGTACTTTAAGGTGATTCTGATCGTCTTGAACGCGCCGTCTTCCACTACATCAAATTTTCTGATATATCCTTCATTGAAAAGAATCTCAGCGATAGAAAGCTTCATCTTGGATGCAGGAATATCTACTGTATCGTGTTTTGCAGTATTTGCATTACGGATTCTTGTAAGCATATCTGCAATAGGATCACTCATTGTCATCTTTCGTTTTCCTCCTGTCTTATTTTACCAACTGGCTTTCTTCACGCCAGGGATCTGTCCCTTGTATGCTAATTCGCGGAAGCAGATTCTGCAAATACCGTACTTTCTCAAATAAGCATGCGGACGACCGCAGATTTTGCAGCGGGTGTATTCTCTGGTAGAGAATTTCTGCTTGCGCTGCTGTTTGATCTTCATTGCTGTTTTAGCCATGAAATTTCCTCCTTCTACTTCGCAAACGGCATACCGAACTGTGCCAGTAATTCACGTGCCTCTTCATCTGTCTTCGCAGTGGTTACGATGATAATATCCATACCTCTGACCTTATCTACCTTATCGTATTCGATTTCGGGGAAGATCAGCTGCTCCTTGATCCCGAGCGCATAATTCCCCCTGCCGTCAAAGGAGTTGGCGTCTACGCCTCTGAAGTCACGCACACGAGGCAGTGCCAGGTTAACCAAACGATCCAGGAACTCATACATCTTCTCGCCGCGCAAGGTTACCTTGCAGCCGATGGACATTCCTTCTCTGATTTTGAAGTTCGCAATCGCCTTCTTCGCTTTCGTGATCACGGCCTTCTGACCGGTAATCGTCTCCAGATCCTTCACTGCGGATTCGAGCACCTTCGGGTTGTCCTTTGCTTCACCGACGCCCATATTCACAACGATCTTATCGATCTTGGGAGCTTGCATTACATTTTTATATTCGAATTTCTTGATCATCGCATCAACGATCTGATCATTATACATATCTTTGTATCTACTCAACGAAACGTACCTCCTCTCTTAATTAGTCAATTACCTCACCGGTGGATTTTGCGAAACGAACCTTTTTGTCTTTTTCCATCTTGAATCCGACTCTGGTTGCTTTTCCTTTGTGAACGTACATTACGTTGGATGCGTCAATGTATGCTTCCTTTTCGATGATGCCGCCATTTTGGTTCGCAACGGAAGGTTTCGTATGTTTCTTTACCATGTTAATGCCTTCGACTAAAACCTTGCCTTTCTTTGCATCGACAGCAAGCACCTTTCCCTCAGCACCAACATCTTTGCCGGCGATCACCTTCACGGTATCGCCTTTCTTGATTTTCATTGTTGCCATTGTGATCCCTCCTATAATACTTCCGGAGCCAGGGAAACAATCTTCATAAACTGTTTCTCACGAAGCTCTCTTGCTACGGGTCCGAAAATACGAGTTCCTCTGGGTGTATGATCATCTTTAATAATCACTGCTGCGTTCTCATCGAATCTGATATAAGAACCGTCTTTCCGACGTGCGCCCTTTACAGTACGAACAACAACAGCTCTCACGATGTCACCCTTTTTAACAACGCCACCGGGTGTTGCATCTTTAACAGTGGCTACGATAACATCGCCAATTCTTGCATATCTTCTGACCGATCCGCCCAACACTCTGATGCAGAGAATCTCTTTTGCACCGGTATTGTCAGCGACTCTCAATCTGCTTTCCTGTTGAATCATGCCTTTTACCTCCGCTCATTATTTCGCTTTCTCTATGATTTCAACAAGTCTCCATCTCTTATCTTTGGAAAGAGGTCTTGTCTCCATCACTTTAACCGTATCACCGATGTTGCATTCATTGTTCTCATCATGCGCCTTCAGCTTGTAAGTTTTCTTTACGTACTTCTTGTAAAGGGGATGCTTAACATGATTCTCAACAGCCACAACAATGGTCTTATCCATCTTATTGCTCGTCACTTTCCCTGTACGGGTTTTTCTTAAATTTCTTTCCATTGTCTACTCCCTTCTACGCCTCAGCCTTGGCTTTCTCGGTGATCAAGGTCTGAATTCTGGCAATGTTTCTTCTGACCTCTTTGATCCTGCTGGTGTTGTCCAGCTGATTTGTTGCGTTCTGGAATCTCAGATTGAAAAGTTCCTTTTTCATAGCCACCAGGTCTTCACTTAACTCTGCGGCTGTTTTGCCTCTTAATTCTTCCACATATTTATTCATTCACTGCACCGCCTTCCAAGTCTGCCTTAGAAACGATCTTACACTTACAAGGAAGCTTGTGAGTTGCAAGACGTAATGCTTCTTTTGCAATTTCTTCCGATACGCCGGCGATCTCGAACATCACACGGCCGGGCTTCACAACGGCTACCCAGTATTCCACTGTACCCTTACCGGAACCCATACGAGTCTCGGCTGGCTTCGATGTAACCGGCTTGTCGGGGAAGATCTTGATCCAGACCTTACCGCCACGCTTAATGTAACGGGTCATTGCGATACGGGCCGCCTCAATCTGATTGGACTTGATCCAGCAGGGTTCCGTTGCAACGATACCATATTCGCCGTAGCTTAATGTATTACCTCTGAGTGCTTTGCCCTTCATGGAGCCACGGAACTGTTTACGACGTTTTACTCTTTTCGGCATTAACATTATTTATCGCTCCCTTCCTTGGCCGTTTTTTCTTCTTTTGCCTTGGTAGGAAGTACTTCGCCCTTGTAAATCCATACCTTTACACCTAACTTACCGTAGGTCGTGTCCGCTTCCGCAAAACCGAAATCGATGTCCGCACGAAGCGTCTGAAGCGGGATGGTTCCTTCCGAATAGAACTCGGAACGCGCGATATCCGCTCCGCCCAAACGACCCGAAACCGCTGCTTTGATGCCGAGAGCGCCCGCCTTCATGGTTCTGCCCATGCTGGACTTCATTGCTCTTCTGAAAGACACGCGGTTCTCGAGCTGCTGAGCGATATTTTCAGCCACGAGCTGTGCCTCTCTGTCCGGTCTCTTGATTTCCTTGATATCAACAACGAGCTTCTTGTCTGTCAGTTTCTGAAGTTCTTTCTTGGTTACTTCGATCTCTGCGCCGCCCTTACCGATGATCACGCCGGGCTTTGCTGTGAAGATGATCACCTTCACTCTGCCTTCCGCTCTTTCGATCTCGATTTTGGACACGCCTGCGTTGTATAATTTCTTCTTGAGGTATTCTCTGATCTTATAGTCTTCCACCAGAAAATCGGCGAAGTCTCTGTCATCAGCATACCATCTGGAATCCCAGTCTTTAATTACACCGACTCTCAGTCCGTGGGGATTAACTTTCTGTCCCATTTAAGCTCCTCCTTATCTTTCATCCAGCACGACAGTGATATGGCTCATTCTCTTCTCGATACGATAAGCTCTACCCTGTGCTCTCGGTCTTACGCGCTTCATTGTGGGACCTTTATTTGCGTAACACTCCGCAATATAAAGGTTCTCCGGGTTCATGCCGTTGTTGTTTTCCGCATTCGCAATCGCCGACTCCAACAACTTCTTAATGATGCTTGACGCATATCTGGGATTGTAAGACAGAATACCGAGCGCTGTCTGAACATCTTTTCCTCTGATCGCATCCAACACGAAACATGCTTTCTGAACAGATACTCTGGCATAAGATAGCTTTGCCGACGGTCTTGTATCCTTGTTCGCATTTCTTTCTCTTTTTATTTGGGATCTATGTCCTTTTGCCATGGATGGAAACCTCCTTTCAAACTATCCTTTATCTCACCTTTGATTTCTTTTCGTCTTTTCCGTGACCTCTGTAAGTTCTGGTTGCAACGAACTCACCCAGTTTATGGCCTACCATATCCTCCGTCACATATACGGGAACATGCTTTCTTCCGTCGTGAACTGCAATCGTATGTCCGACAAATGACGGGAAGATCGTGGAACGACGAGACCAAGTCTTAATGACCTGCTTGTTGTTCTGCGCATTCATTTCATCCACTTTTTTCAGTAAACTCTGATCAGCGAACGGGCCTTTTTTAAGCGATCTTGACATTTCTTTTCCTCCTAATTCGTAACCACTACTTGATTGTCTTACCGTCTCTGCGTCTTACAATCAGCTTATTGGACTGCTTGTTCTTCTTTCTGGTCTTCAAGCCCAGTGCCGGCTTACCCCAAGGAGTAGACGGACCCGGACGACCGATACCGGTCTTACCTTCACCACCGCCGTGCGGGTGGTCATTCGGGTTCATTACGGAACCGCGAACGGTAGGTCTGATTCCCATATGACGTTTCCGTCCCGCCTTACCAAGATTGATCAGGTTGTGATCACCGTTTCCTACAACGCCGATGGATGCTCTGGCATTTAAAGGAACCATTCTCATTTCGCCCGAAGGAAGACGAAGCGTTGCATACTTTCCTTCCTTTGCCATCAACTGCGCGCTGTTGCCTGCGGAACGAACGAGCTGTCCGCCCTTGCCGGGATAGAGTTCGATGTTATGCACCTGTGTGCCGGCGGGGATTGCGGAAAGCGGCAGGCAGTTGCCTACTCTGATTTCAGCTTCCGCTCCGTTCATCACCTTCATTCCGTCCGTCAGTCCTTCCGGCGCAAGGATGTATGCCTTTTCACCATCCGCATAGCAGATCAGTGCAATGTTGGCAGTTCTGTTGGGATCGTATTCGATACCGATTACCGTTGCGGGGATTCCATCTTTATTTCTCTTGAAATCGATGACTCTGTACTTTCTTCTGCTTCCGCCGCCACGATGTCTGACCGTGATCTTCCCCTGGTTATTACGACCCGCATTCTTCTTCAGGGAAACAGTGAGGGATTTCTCCGGAGCGCTCTTGGTGATCTCGGCGAAATCAGAACCCGTCATCTGTCTTCTGCTGGGGGTATATGGGTTATATGTTTTAATTCCCATGATTCAGTCTCCTTTACTAATACGTTTATTATCGTACTTTTCTGTACATATCCCTTTCGGGGAACCCGAAATCCTAGAGCGTACCGAACAGCTCGATTTCCTTGCTGTCTTCGGTCAGCGTAACGATGGCTTTCTTCGTCTTGGCTGTCTGACCTTCGGTTCTGCCGCGTCTCTTTTTCTTGCCGTCGAGGTTCATCGTGTTCACGCTCTTTACCTTCGTGCCGTCGAACATCTTCTCAACTGCTTCTTTGATCATTGTCTTGTTGGCTTCCGTGTGAACGAGAAATGTATATTTCTTCTCAGCCATACCAGACATGCTTTTTTCTGTAACCACCGGTTTGAGGATTACATCATAGTATTGAATGTTTGCCATTATGCATACACCTCCTCAATCTTTGCAACAGCAGCCTTGGTTGCGATGACTGTGTTGTATTTCATGATGTCGTACACGTTAATTGTATCTGCGGACGCCGTGATCACGTTCGGGATGTTTCTTGCCGACAGAACAACGTTTTCTGCCGCATCATCCACAATCACGATTGCCTTGTTCACTTTCAACGCGTCCAGCACCGCCTGCATCTTCTTGGTCTTGATCTCGTCGAACTTCAACTCGTCCAGAACAATGAACTTCTCTTCCTGCACTCTGCTGGTGAGTGCGGACTTCAGCGCCAGTCTCTTTTCCTTCCTGTTGATCTTGAAGGAATAATCTCTCGGAACGGGAGCGAATACCACACCGCCGCCTTTCCACTGCGGAGATCTTGTCGAACCCTGTCTTGCATGACCGGTTCCTTTCTGTCTCCAGGGTTTTCTTCCGCCACCGGACACTTCCGCACGCGTTTTTGCCTTCTGTGTTCCCTGGCGGTTATTTGCAAGTTGTAAAACGACCGCAAGATGTACGAGGTGTTCGTTGATTTTCACACCGAATACCGCATCGTTTAAGTCCATCTTGTCAACTTCCTTGCCTTCCATATTATAAACGGATACATTTGCCATTTCTTTGGTTCTCCTTCCTTATAAAGACTATTTCGCAGCCTTTACAGATTCTTTTATTGTCACAAATGATTTCTTCGGTCCCGGTACGGCGCCTTTTACAAGAAGAAGATTCTTTTCGGCGTCCACTCTGATCACCTCAAGATTCTGTACTGTAATCTGCTTCGCACCCATCTGACCGGGCATCTTCTTTCCCTTATATACACGGCTGGGGCTGGAACATGCGCCATTGGAACCCGCGTGACGATGGAACTTGGAACCGTGCTTCATGGGACCTCTGTGCTGTCCGTGTCTCTTGATGGCGCCCTGGAAGCCTTTACCTTTTGAAATCGCCGTTGCATCCACCTTATCTCCCGCTTCGAAGATATCAGCCTTGATTTCCTGTGCCGGTGCATATTCATCGGCATTTTCGAACTTGAACTCGCGCACGAATCTCTTGGAGCTCACTTCCGCTTTCTTGAAATGTCCCTGCATCGCCTTGGTCGTACCGTGTCTGTGAATGATTTCGACCTTGCCGCCCTTGTCCTTGTTGACAAGCTTATCCTTCTTATCTGCGAAACCTACCTGCACTGCGCTGTAACCGTCGTTCTCGACCGTCTTGATCTGGGTTACGTAGCACGGGCCGGCTTCCAATACCGTTACCGGCACCAAAATGCCGTCATCGTTGAAGATCTGGGTCATACCGATCTTTGTTGCTAAAATCGCTTTCTTCATTTTTCCTCCTTTTTCCCACAGCGGAACCTCATCATCATAATAAGGTTCATTCTAGTAGGAGCTTACTTGTTCTTCATTTTGATATCAATGTAAACACCTGCGGGCATTTCCAGTCTTGACAGTGAATCCACGGTCTTCTGGGTCGGTGTAATGATATCGATGAGTCTCTTATGAGTCCTCTGTTCGAACTGTTCTCTGGAATCCTTGTACATGTGTACGGCACGGATGATCGTAACAACTTCCTTTTTCGTCGGAAGGGGTACGGGTCCGGAAACCTCTGATCCGTTTTTCTTAACAGTCTCGATGATTTTCTTCGCGGATGCATCCACCAACTGGTGATCATACGCTTTCAGTGTGATTCTCATTACCTGAGTTGCCATAAAAAAAGTCGCCTCCTTTTCGCACTTTATATTTCTTAAGTACGACAAGCGGTGACTGTACACTCTCCCGTGTGTTTCATAAAAATACACACGTCGTTTCCATCATATTAGATGGACTCTGATTCGTACAGTGACTTGTCGCCAGTTTCCTAACTTGACATTCGCTCCACGGAAAACCTGCCACAAAGGCAGCAACCTCACGCTTCACCGCTATCAATGTCACAGCAATGTTTAATATACACGAATCACTCGTCTCATGCAAGTATTTTTTCATTATAATTGTATTTTTTGGAATACAATTTGTATCCGCCGTCATTTCCATACTTTTTCCGTGAAAATCATAGCGATTCTTATTCCAATCGAAAACCGACCTTCGGCATCGGCAGGATACAAATACCCGCTTCTTCTCAAGTCGGTTTTTTTGATTCGTGTTCTGTTTTAAAATTCTCCGGTTCCGATGCATGGCGTCCGGAAACCGCCTCGTTTACTTCGCCGCTTCGAATTCATCCAACATGCTCTGCTCCGGCGTCTTGGTCAACAGACTGACCACTACGATACAGATCAGAGATACAAGAAAGGCGGGGAGCAGTTCATAAATCGAGAAGACGCCGCCGATGGGCTTGATGAAGAACTTCCAGAGGAAGACCATAGCGCCGCCCGCTACCATACCGGCAAGCGCGCCCGCCTTTGTGGTTCGCTTCCAGAAAAGCGCACAGAGCATCAGTGCGCCGAAAGCACCGCCAAAGCCTGCCCACGCAAAGGATACGATACGGAAGACGGAAGATTCGGGATTGAGTGCAAACAGAATGCCGAGCGCACCGATGATCACGATCGCAATTCTGGCAATCAGCAGTTTCTTCTTCTCATCCAGTTTCTTGCCTAAAAACTCTACAATAATATTTTCGGAAACGGACGATGCCGCTGCCAGCATCTGAGAGTCCGCCGTTGACATCGTTGCCGCAAGGATTCCGGCAAGAATCACACCGGCAAGCAATGCCGGAAAGACGCCGTGCTGTGCAATCAGATTCGACATCTTCACCATGATCGTCTCTGCGGAAGCGGAAGTATCAAGATATTCCAAAACGCCCGCTTTGCTGACGCCCAGGCCCACGACACCGATGATAATTGCCGCGCCCATTGCGATGAACACCCAAACGGAAGCAACTCTTCTGGAAAGTTTCAGTTTCTCTTCCTCTTTGATTGCCATGAATCTGAGCAGAATGTGCGGCATCCCGAAATATCCGAGCCCCCATGCCAATGTCGATACGATCGCGATCACGCCGCCGTAGTTGACAGCGGAATTCGTGGAAACATCATAGCCCATGGTCAGGCTCAAATGCCCGGGCAGCTGTCTTGCATTGTCGAAAACCGCAGCCCAACCGCCCGCTACGTTAACGCCGTAGAACAGGACGATCAGCAGCGCCAGCGTCATTACGCAGCTCTGCACGAAGTCGGTGGTGGATACAGCTCTGAAGCCGCCCAGAATCGTATAACCTACGATAATCAGTGCGGAAATAATCATTGCAACTATATAGTCCACGCCGAAGAGGCTGTGGAACAGTTTCCCGCAGGCAGCGAAGCCGGATGCGGTATAGGGAACGAAGAATACGATGATCACCACTGCCGCAATACAACTTAACACGTTCTTATCATCGTGGAATCTCCTGGAGAAGAACTGGGGCACCGTAAACGCGCCGAGGTTGCTGGAATATCTTCTCAGTCTTCTGGCAACCAGCAGCCAGTTCAAATAGGTGCCGACCCCGAGACCGATTGCCGTCCATACCGGCTCGCAGAGTCCCGAAAGATATGCGAGTCCCGGCAGTCCCATGAGCAGCCAGGAAGACATGTCGGACGCTTCCGCGCTCATCGCGGTCACCAGCGGTCCCATCTTTCGTCCGCCGAGATAGAAATCCGCGGAATCACCGTTGTTCTTGCTGAAAATGAAACCGATTGCAAGCATTGCGAGCAGATAGATCGCAATGGCGGAAAGGATACAAAAAGAAATCGTGTTCATAACTTTCTCCTCACTCATAAAATTTCTGATGCGTTATGGTAGTACACTAACATACTAAAGTCTTACAACAGTTTATCGGATTCCCTCGGAAAAATCAATACTTTATTGCAATGTAACCGCAGAGTTGTTACTATAATTTTTGATTCACAGTGTTTTGTGATTCAAAAGAAAATAATGATACGAATAAGTAATCACAGGTTTGAGAAAGGGTCGGCGTCATGTGGGTTGCGGATCAGTGGAAAGATTATGAAGTGATAGAAACAACAGGCGGCGAAAAGTTGGAACGCTGGGGAAGGTATCTTCTCGTGCGTCCCGATCCGCAGGTCATCTGGAACACAAAGAAGCAGGATCCGCGGTGGCAAAAGAAGAACGGACACTACCATCGCAGCAGCAAAGGCGGCGGGGAATGGGAATTCTTCCATCTGCCGGAGCAATGGAGCATCTCCTATCGGGATCTGACCTTTCAGTTGAAGCCTTTTTCCTTCAAGCATACGGGTCTCTTTCCGGAACAGGCGGAGAATTGGGATTGGGTTTCTTCTATTATTAGAGAAGCGAGAGAAAAGCAGCCGGAACGCGAGATCAAGGTTCTGAATCTGTTTGCCTATACGGGCGGCGCAACCCTGTCCGCTGCCGCCGCAGGCGCAAGCGTAACACATGTGGACGCTTCTAAGGGAATGGTACAGTGGGCAAAAGAAAACGCCAGAAGTTCGAACCTCTCTGAGCGTCCGATCCGCTGGCTGACCGATGACTGTGTGAAATTCGTAGAGCGCGAGATCCGCCGCGGCAACCGATATGACGGCATCATTATGGATCCGCCGTCCTACGGCAGAGGACCGCAGGGAGAGATCTGGAAAATGGAAGATGCGATCTATCCGTTCATTGAACTCTGTACGCAAATTCTGTCAAAGCAACCGCTGTTCTTCCTGCTCAACTCCTATACAACAGGCTTGCAGCCTGCGGTTCTTTCTTATATGATCAACGCCGCCGTCGTCTCGAAATTCGGCGGCACGGTCGAAGCCGGAGAAATCGGACTGCCGATTGCCGGAAACGGTCTGGTGCTTCCCTGCGGTGCAAGCGGAAGATATCGCGGCGCCTGATTCGTCCTATGCAAGCATGTCGACACCAAACCCGATCAGTAAGATCATCTTCAGCAGCCACTGTAAGAGAATGAGTGCAACCGCTGTCATCAGCGCAATTTCCAGTCGTCTGTGAAACAGGCGGCTTTTCTGCGCCCTGACTTCGTTCTCATGCCGTCTCCCGATCAGCTGATCGCAGCACATCCACACCTGATAGATTGCCGCGATCAATCCCAGCAGGAGCGGCGTGATATTATAGTAGAGGCTCCGCAGGATTCTTCCTTCACTCAGTGCAAAACATGCCCTTGTGATTCCACAGCCCGGACAGTACCATCCCGTGACGCGATGGAACCCGCACAGTTCATAACGATGCAGGAAATCCAGCTTGCCGCTTCGAAGAAAAAGGCCCGCGGCGATGCCCAGGCCCAAAAGAATCCATCCGATGATAAAAAAGAACCGGTCTGTTTTCTCAAATTCCTTCATGCGATCAGATGACCTCGTCAAGAATCTCTTCGATGATTTCTTCCATCATATCCTGATCCATATAGTTTTCTAAGGCGGGAGTCGCCACGCTGACAACGATCGCAATCAAAAGCGCAAGTCCGCCCGTGATCAGACCTGTAATCGCCATCCCCTTTCCGCGGCGTCCTTTGACCAGAGAAATGATCGCCAACACAAGCGCTGCCGCCGGAATCGTTAAACCGAACCAGGGAATAATGCAACAGCAACAGCAAAGCGAAACGATACCGCAGATCATGGACGCGATCGCCAGTCCCGAACCACCCTTAACTTCCGGTTCCTGATAAACAGGGAGCGGGGCTTCCGCTGCCGGAGACTGCACATAAGTATTCGGCACTGCATCTGCAACGGGAGCCGTTTCCACCGTTTCTTCCGCAACTGCCGGTGTTTCTTCCGCTACGGGCGTCTCCTCTGCTGCTTCCGTTTCGACGGGAGCCGTTTCGGGAGTCGTTTCGACTGCCTCTTTCATCTGCTCTACCGAAGCGCCGCAGGCGGTACAGAATTTATTGTCGTCCGGAATTTCAGTTCCACATTTGGTACAAAACATTTGACTCTCCTCCTTTATTGTTTTCCGATGACTGACCTTACGTATTTATTTTATCCTTTTGCCTTCCTTCCGTCAATTCCGTCTTTTTCGTAAAAGCTTTTGGACAAATTGAATCCGGATCGGAATTTTCAGAGCAGAAGACCGGTAACGTTAATCGTGACATGCAGCAGGATCACGTACCACACGTTTCCCGTCTTCCTGACCAGGAAGCCGAACAGCAGTCCCAGCAAAGAAGCATATACGATCTGAACCGGATTCCCGTGATAGAAGCCGAACAGCACTGCCTGAATCAGATTCGCAAGGAAGAACGGAAGAAATCGTTCCCCCAGTCTCAAGAGCCCGTATCTGAAAATCATTTCCTCTGCGATCGGAGCCAGAAACGCAACATAGAGGATGCGCAGCAGACCCGGTGTTTTCAGACGGGATAAGAGTTCGGAATAATCGCTTTGCAGCGCCGGAAAGGATCGCAGGATTGCAGTCAGAAAGAAGGCGCTCGCCAACTGGATCACAATTCCCAAAGCAATCATGAGCAGTGAACGTGTGAGGATACGGCAGAAAGGAGGTACTTTCCTAGAGATCATAAGCCACTCCCGCTTCCTTGAGCTCCTCTGTCAGGATGGCAAGCAGTTCCTCTTTGTTCTCCGCAGTCACGAAGAAACCGAAGCCCTGCTTTCTTAAGAATTCATCCTGAAAACCGCGGAACGTAATCTCCGTCATTGCCCAGCCCACATAGGGCGTATAATGACTCGTTTCATAATAGTTGGACGGCGTCGTCGTCACATTGGAAATGCCGGAGAAATTCACATAATCCGTTACATCGGCAAGTCCCGACAGAAACTTTAAATACCCGTTTTCACAAGCCGTTTCAAAGGTCTTATAGTACAGCGGATTGGTAACGACGATCAGTTCGATTCCGTTTGCTTCACATAGTTCCCGCAGTTCCCGCAGTTCTGTGAGAACTTCATCCAGCCGCAGTTCGTAATAATCCGCTCGGTAGCCTGACATTTCATTTCCGCTGCCGTCCGTTCCGTCAAAACCGGCGGAAAGGTCGAGCCGTTCCGACCCGCTTTCCCGAAAGCGTTTCGCGAAATCCGGATCCCCGCTTCCGCTCTCATGCTCCCTGATGACGGACAGCGCATCACAGGTCGTAATGAAATCGCAGTATTTCGCATAGAATTCCAGCCACGAAACCGGCCCGCCCGTCGGATACGGCACACGGTAGAGCATGTTCTCATGCAGTTTCGGATCCACGAAACAGGAGATGTCATCCACCGTGACCAGAATCCGCTTCAAAACGACGCCGCCGCGAATCAGTACTCTCAATGTATTCAAGTACTCCGCCGGCACCGCTTCCGAATAGCACATATTGTACCATCTGCCGTCAGGAAGTTGTGTCACGTCGATAAAGCCCGCTCTGGAAGAACCGAAAACCAGCGAATCAAATGCATCCGGATGACGCAGGATATATTTTGTTTTGATGAAATTCTTGTTCGGCTCCACACCGTTGTCGACCGGATTCTCATAATGGAACACATTATACGGATCGATCCACATGTTGACCGGCAACAGGATTGCCAGAAGAAGCAATGTGAAGGCAAGAAGCTTCCCTATATATTTCTTCATGAAAAGTCCTCTTCCGTTTCTGATTCGAAGTCAATACTGATTTAAGGTTGGCGCTGATCAAAGTCAATGCTTAGAAATTATAATAAATAAAACTGGCGTCCGCACCGTGATGAATCTTCAATACAATCACCAGGGTCGCCCCAACCAGATAGATCAGCCAGCGGAACTGCCATTTTAAGGTTCGCAGCCGCAGAATCGGATCCTCTTTTCTTCCGAACAGGTCATAGGATGTAAGCAGAAGCAGCAGAAAGGCAACTACGGCTGCCGTTCTGCGATTGAGCGCCAAAGAGGCAAGCATCTGAGAGAACGGCTGATAATGAAACATGTGCGTCACGATGTAGAACGCATCCGTCAGCGTATCCGCACGGAAGAAGATCCATGCAAAGCAGACAGTAAACATCGTCAGCAACCATTTCAGAAAGAAAGCAAATCCTGTCTTCCGATTCGCTGCGATTTCACCCTTCGTCTCCTGTCGCTTCCGTGCCGCTTCTCCAGCCCGCGCTTCGATCACCTGCGCCGTCCCGTGCAGCGCGCCCCAGAAGACATAGGTCAGATTCGCCCCGTGCCAGAGTCCGCTCACCAGAAAGGTGAGCAGAAGATTCAGATCTCTTCTCCACTTTGCGCAGCGATTCCCGCCCAACGGGATATACACATAGTCTCTGAACCAACCGGAGAGAGAAATGTGCCAGCGGCTCCAAAACTCCTTGATGCTACAGGAGAAATAAGGATATCTGAAATTCTGCGTCAGCTCTATTCCAAGCATCTTTCCGAGACCCGCAGCCATATCGGAATAGCCGGAGAAGTCGCAGTAGATCTGCACCGCAAACAGCACTGTGGCAACCAGAAAACAGTAACCGTCGTGCATGGTCGGCTTCCCATATACGGCGTCCGCATATTTGGCAACGGTGTCCGCTATCACGATCTTTTTCAGCAGACCGACGAGCAGGAGGGTGCTCCCATAGACAACGCTCTCATAATCAAAAGTTTTCTCTTCCGACAGCTGCGGGAGAAACCGAAGCGCACGCTCGATCGGACCCGAAGTGATATTTACAAAGAACGAAACAAAGACCGCATATTTGCCGAAATGCCTGATCGGCGCGCATTTCCCGCGATAAACGTCGACCAGATATCCGATCATCTGAAACGTGAAATAAGAGATACCCACCGGCTGAAGGAGGCGTACCGTGACGCTCGTCATCGGAATCGCAACTTTAGATGCAAGGCTGCTGATCATATCGAGCGCAAAGCCCGTATATTTATAGACGACAAGAAACGCTAAGACAAAGAGTACGCCCATGATCAGAACAAGGCGTTTTTTCCGTAAGGATCCCCTCTCCATCAGCAGCGCGCAGGAATACGAGACCACGGCAAGCAATAAGAGCAGCAACAAAAAACGCGCTTCAAAACTCGCATAGAAAATAACATTTGCAGCAAGAAGCGCAACCCATCTGTATCGATGCGGCGCGATCCAATAGATAAGGAAAACCGCCGCAAAAAAGATCAAAAAAGAAACGGAACTGAAACTCAATGTTTTCTACTCATCCTTCTGTCAGCATTGTGTTGCAACGTTCTTATTCCCCCCGCAGGGAAATATTCGGTCCGCCCGTGCCCAGGATATATTCCGGCGTGATCGTAACGATGCCGATATTCTCATCCTTGGGTATCTCGTACATGATATCCAGCATCAGATCCTCGATAATGGATCTGAGCGCCCTGGCTCCGGTATCCTTCTCCATTGCTTTTTTGGCGACCTCACGCAGCGCATCTTCGGTGAAATCCAATTTGACTTCATCGAGCGCAAGCAGTTTCTGGTACTGCTTTACGATCGCATTCTTCGGCTTCGTCAGAATATCGACCAGCATATCTTCCGTCAGCCCCTGCATCGTGAAGAGGATCGGCAGACGTCCGATAAATTCGGGAATCATCCCGTATTTCTTAATGTCTTCCACCGTCACCTCATTTAAGATATCCTTTTTCTTATCCAGCACATCCCTAAGTTCGGCGTTGAAGCCGATAGAAGTCTGTTTGCGCAGTCGCTGTTTGATGATTTCATCCAGATCCGGAAAAGCGCCGCCGCAGATAAAGAGGATATTGGAAGTATTTACCGTAGTGAGCGGGACCATTGCATTCTTGGAACCGGCGCCCACCGGAACCTCCACCTCCGCGCCCTCGAGCAGCTTCAGCATCCCCTGCTGCACGCTTTCTCCGCTGACGTCCCTGCTGGTCGTGTTCTTCTTCTTGGCAATTTTGTCGATCTCATCGATGAAAATAATGCCGCATTCCGCACGGTCGACATCGTTATCCGCCGCCGCAAGCAGTTTGCTGACAACACTTTCGATATCATCGCCGATATAGCCCGCTTCCGTCAGAGAGGTTGCGTCCGCAATCGCAAGCGGCACATTTAAGAGTCTTGCCAGCGTCTTCACCAGATAGGTCTTGCCGCAGCCGGTCGGTCCGATCAGAAGCATGTTCGATTTCTCGATCTCAACCTGCTGCAAACCCTGATCGAAACTGTCGTCTTTCATGCACTCCGCGGCAACGCGCTTGTAATGATTGTACACCCCGACGGAGATCACCTTTTTCGCGTGTTCCTGACCGATGACGTACTCATCCAGCATTTCTTTGATCTTATGGGGCTGCGGCATTTCGGAAAGATCGATGATCGGCGTCTTCTCCTCTTCAGGTTTCCGCTTCTTGATCTTGGGCGCATTTCCCATCATCCCCTGCAGATCCGCCATGTTTAAAAAACTGATATTCGGAAATCCCGGAATCCCGAACGGGTTCTTCTGCTTCTCATCTTCCGGCGATTCTTCCGGCGTCACCGGTGTTTCCGGCATTTTCGGCGTATCTTCCTGCTCCGCATTCGGATTTATCGCGTCAAAGCGACTCATCGCATCCATCGCAAGCCGCATACAGTCGTTACAAACACTGATGTTTCCGGGAATCCGGAACAGTTTCCCCGCTTCCTTTTCACTCCGGTGACACAAATAGCAAATTTCTTCATTTCTCTGATCCGACATAATCACTCCATAATCGTTTAAAAAAATCCGGATTCATTGTCAATTTCAGAATCCGTCTCCGAGACAGCGTTTGATATTTTCTGCCCATTTTGAATCCGTAATATTTATAGACGCAGGTAAGCAGGAACGGGAACACATACAGACCCTTTCCCTGCCGAATAAAATCCGAAAAGGCACGCAGCACAAAGCGAATCCCTTCCGATTCCGATTTCACACCGCGGAATACTTCCGCATACATCGTCTGCGAAACCGCATTGTCGAAATTACGCTTCATCTGCTGCCGGTTGGAATACCGATGCGAATGGATCACGCGCGCGCTTGCCGCATAATAGACCGCGTAGCCTTCCTTAATCAGGCATGCTGCGAATATCATATCTTCATTGAAGATCGTGCGCTCCACAAAGCCGCCGAGCGCATCAAAGAGAGACTTGCGATAGGCGGCGCAAACGTCCGAACAGAAATAGGTCTTGATTCCAAGCGTTTTAAGATCCGCTACCGTTTTCTTCCGGTCTTCGGAAGGATAATTATAACGCCGCGCATAGTCTTCCGCAAGACTTACGTTTTCTCCCGCCAGTTGTCTGGCATAAACCGCACCGACCGTCTCATCGGAAAACGGTTTCAAAAGCTGCGCAATCAATTCCCTGTCGCAGGGGATGGCGTCGTCGGTCATGAAGATCACGATATCTGCGGCGGAATATGCGCCGCCCTGTTTACGTGTTTTGCCATGGTCAAATTCCGCTTTCGCGATATGATACACCTCAAGGAGTTGTTTCGTCTCTTCCGGCAAGCCGTCGATCAGATCCGCTCTCCAGAGAGAAGCATCCGTGTTCATCACGATGATCTTCCCCGGAACGATACTCTGCTCCGTCAGTTTCAACAGCAGTTTTATGAAATTTGCATCCGGTCTGTACACCGGAATCACCACATCAACCGTCATCAGTATGCATTCTCGTTAATAAAGCCTTTGAATACCGTCATAAACAGAATCTTGATATCGAAGCCCATGGTCCAGTTCTCGATGTAATACAAATCATATTCGATTCGCTTCTCGATCGAGGTGTCTCCGCGCAGTCCGTTCACCTGCGCCCAGCCGGTCAGCCCCGGACGCACCTGATGTTTGACCATATATCTCGGAATCTCTTCCTTGAACTTCTCGACGAACTGCGGTCGTTCCGGACGCGGTCCCACCAGGCTCATCTTCCCGCTCAATATGTTGAACAGCTGCGGCAGCTCATCGATGCTGGTCTTACGAAGGAACTGCCCCACTCCGGTGACTCTCGGATCACCCTTTGTCGTCCACTGCTTGGCTTCTTCCGCCGCTTCCTGCACATACATGGTACGGAATTTATACATCTGAAACGGCTTGTTGTGCATGCCGATCCTCTCCTGGGAATAAATCACAGGGCCTTTGGAGTCCAGCTTGATCGCCAGAATACTGATCAGCATCACGGGAGAGGCAAGCACGATCCCGAAGAGCGAGCCGACAATATCCACCAGTCGCTTTGCCAACGCATTCAAAGTATTGGTCAGCGGCACATGACGGATATTGATCACAGGCAGTCCGTGCAGGTCTTCCGTATAGGGTTTGTCCGGAATGACGCCCGCATAATCCGGAATGAACTTTGTATGCACGCCGGATTTCTCACACTGTGATACGATATCCGCAAGCCTGCCGTATTCCGACAGACTTAAGGTGATCGCGATCTCATCCAGTTTGTTCTCCGGAAGGATCACGGCAAGATTATCGATCCGTCCGAGCACCTTTACACCCTTATACATCGTTCCGCGCTCCACGTGATCGTCAAGCACGCCTCTGACCACATACCCCCACTGCGGATTGAGCCGGATCCTGTTAATATAAGCCTCCGCAGATTTCGAATAACCGACCAGCAGCACATATTTCAAGTTCTTGCCGCGCTTTCTGATGAACCGGAGCATGTAACGGATGACATTGCGCATCGCAGTTTCCACAATCACGTTGACCGCCCAGAAAATGAAAATCATTTGTCTGGAGAAATCGGGATTGTTGATGACATAGAGTACCACGATAAAGGCCACCAGTCCGACGGTGTTCGCTTTCAGAATATTGAACAGTTCCCGTTTTCGTCCGCTGACACGTTTGGAACTGTACAGATCGAACTCATAATAGAGTGCCAGATAGCCGGGAATGATGAAATAAAGCGCACCGAAATAAGTCTGCGGCGAAAGACCGAGGTCAAACGGAAGCAGACCGCTCTTGAATTTCAGGAACCAGGCAAACAAATAAGACAATGCAACAACCATTGCATCGAGCACCACATGAAGCCTGTTAAATAATCTTTGATTGTCTTTAATCATAACGATCCGACCACTCTACGGAACATATTGCCCCACAACTCCAATTGTATTTTACAATAATTTCCGAAAAAACGCGCGGAAAACGGAAATTTTCTTCCTGCGACGCACATCAGATAACCGCGTTTCATTCCGGATAAGTATTCTCTCCCATAGCCCTTACAGATAAAAAACAGCGCTTTCACACCGAAACCGATCAGGAAAAACGGAAGGTTCAGCAGAATCTGTAAGGCGGGCATATTCTTATAGATCACGTACCAGCTGTTTCTGGCTGCAATCCTGACCTTGAACGAATTGTATCGCGATCCCGTGCTGCCGCTGCCCGCGTGATAGACGATCGCCCCGGGCGTATATCGGTTGCGGTACCCCATGATACGGGCGCGATATCCGACGTCCACATCCTCAAGATAGGTGAAATGCAGTTCATCGAAATACCCGATCTGTTCAAAGAGATCTCTGCGGTAGATCGCCGCGCCGCCGCAAGCCGAGAAGACGTTGCATTCCCGTTCGCAGTATTTTCCGCTTCTGTCCTTGCCGCGCGCAAACGCCCAGCCGAGCGCGCAATACAGATCCCCCGCGCCGTCGATGCGTTCCGGCCGATACATCTGCATCATTTTGGAAGCCACCGAAAAGATCTTCTCATCACGGCGGATCGCCAGAAAAAGTTCTTCCACGAAATGCGAGTCACAGACCGTATCGTTGTTCAGCAGGATCAGATAGGGCGCTTCCACCCTTCGGATTCCCTCGTTGACCGCACGGCAGAAGCCGTAATTCTGATCCAGTCTCACAAGGCGCGCATCGGGACTGCATTCTGCGACCAGATCCGCGCTTCCGTCAGAGGAAGCGTTGTCGATCACAAGGATGTCAAAATCACGAAAGGTCTGTTCCGAAAGGGACTTCAAACAGTTCTCTATATAGGCAGCGCCGTTGTAATTCGGTATAATCACGGTAACCTGCGGCATTTCTTATTTCTTCCTCCTGAATTCGGCATAGGGATCAAAAACGACGAGATATCTTTCGTCCATCGTTTTCTCTTCCCCGAACACAATCGCACTCTTTCTGATCATCATACAGTCAAGCGACACCGCGTCCACACGCTGCTGCAGGCTTGCTCTGTGCATATATCCGGAAAAATGACGGTTCAGTCCATGAAACAACGGAATAAAATTCCCTTCTTCATTCATGGCAAAGCCGGCGCTTTCCACCCGACCGCTTTTATTATAGATCTTGCCGCCCACAGCGCCTACTTCGTATCTGACGAAGTAGGAAGCAAGATCCGAAAGATAATCGGACGACAAAGGCGTAAGTTCCTTGGCAAGAATCATGATCAGATGCTCCGGGATCTGATCCGCCTGCGTTTTCGTCAGCGCATCCCATTCCGTTCTGGTCATGATACGCACCGGTTGCGTACCCGTCTCATATTGCACCCGGAAGAAGCCGAAATGCTGTGTATCTGTCACTGCCGCTTTCAGGTGCTTTCTCTCAAGATGCGCCGTAACGGCCCGCTTCCCCGCCTCGTAAGCATACAGTTTGCTCTCCGGGTTCTCCGCCGTTGACAGTTCATGGCTTCTCCAATGATAAAGCACTTTCGAAATATGGGCAATGGCGGAAGTCGGAAGATTCTCGAGACAGCGGAAGAAGAAATCATGATCCTGCGCCCCGTTGAATTCATCTCGGAAGCCGCCCGCCTTTCTTGCGAGATCCGTTCTCACCACGAAAAAATGACAGATATAGTTGTTGCATCTGAGCAGATCCATATCAAAGCCCGGCTTGTAATGCGGATCGAAGAAATGCGTTCCCGTCGCGTCCACTTTATCCTCGTCCGTATAAACCGCCATAATCCTGTTACTGATATGGCTGCCGTCCGCAATCAGGTTTTCATCAAGCACCTGCATCACTTCGTAGAGCGCGGAAGGAGCCAGTTCATCATCATGATCCAACAGACCGACATATTCCCCGTGCGCCATAGCAAGGGCTTCGTTCGTATTCGCGGCGATCCCCCCGTTCTCAAAAAGACGGCGGTAGACAATCCTCTCATCCCGATATTCCGCAACCGTATCTTCTACCAGATTCGATTCCGATCCGTCCGCAATGCACAGTTCCCATTTCTCGTAAGTCTGCGCCAATACGGACTCGATCATGGCTCTTAAAAATGCCGGTTCGGTTTCATACGCCGGCACCAGAATGCTGATCTGATAGGCATGCGTATATCTTGCTTCCCGCTGTTCCGACAGTTCGATTTCATGCAGGACATCGGGAACGATGCTCTTCCGGTAATTCTCTTCTTCCATATCGCGGGTGATCCGTTCCACCGCCTTATAGAAAGCGGCGCTAATCCCGTTTCGCTTCAGATAAGCCATTCCGCGTTTGATATTCTGTTGGTTCCATCGATGAAATGAACGACTACTCATTGATAAACACCTGCAATTCTTCCGGCGTTCCCAGCACATGTACCCTGGCAGGATTCACGTCGATGATTTTCACAATACCGCCTTTGGCGATCAAATAGTTGTATAGCGGCGCCACATACCGTTCTCTGCCCGCTTCTCCTGTCAGTTCCCGAAACTTACCCGCTTCGTAATATTCGCGGTACAGTTCTTCGTAGAGTCCGCAGGAACGGAAATAATATGCGCCCAGCGTACAATGTTCGGAGATGCGTTCCTTCTCCCGCACTTCCACGGCATTTCCCTGCTCGTCCAGTCTCACAAAGCTCCAGTGGTTCCCTGCCGCCCGAAAGCAGGGGATGAAGCCGTCGCCGTCGATATCCTCTCTCTTAAGTTCCATCGGTTCGACAAAGGTATCGATATTATAGATGAGCAGCGGCTGAGAAATTTCCCACCGGGAAGCAGCCAACAGCGCGGTTGTAGCCTGTCCGTCCGTTTCCCGCTCCAGTTCCATGACCGTCACATTACGCATTCCCATGTTCGCCGCCGTCGTTCTGATGAAGTCTGCAGCCGCGTCTTCTCTGCGTACGAGAAAGATATAATGATGCTCATAACCGTAGCCGGCAAGACTCTTCATTGACCATTCGAACAGGCTGTGTCCTCTGGCTTCGATCCTGTATTTGGGAACCGTATAGCCGGCTTCTCTGAACCTGCTGCCGCGCCCCGCCATTGTAATTACGATCTGCATCTGCTCTTTGCACATATTTCGTCCATCTCTTCCAAGCTGCAATTTAAGAATTCATCCGGTCGCACCGTCCTGTCATCCACATAGAAGCCGTGATGTCCCGGCCACGGCTTGCCGTAAATGATCTCATCGTAGGGAATCTCCCACTGATCGAGCCAGGAAAGCAGAACCTTCGCCGTATTCTTATTGATCAGCCCCAAATTCCCGCCGTAACTGTTCATATTGCGGGACGTAAGCAAGACAATATAAGCGCCGCTCTCCTTATATTCCCGTATCTTTTCCACCATCTGCGGATAGGGGACCAGATCCTCGTATTTTTCTTCTTTCTTCTTGATCGGACAAAGCGTGCCGTCAATATCGAAAATAAATGTCAGTTTTTTCATGATTTTCCTTCCAGTTCATCCATGATCCGTATCGCATTCAACAGGAAGCCGAGCACCTTTTTTTCGCGGTCGACATGGAGCGGCAGCATGGACAGAAACAGCGACGCCTCATAGAGCCTGACCAGTGCCGGATCCAGTTCGAAACGTAATAAGTATTCCCTGAAAATCGCAATATATCTGCTGTTGTCGCAGTCGATGCTCAGCCGCGCCCGCAGCGTTTCGTCCAATGTGATCTCGAACAAACCGCTGTTGAAATAATCATATCCCCCGCAGATCGAGTGCGATAATTTCGCCAGATCATAATAGGGATTCAGATACATTTCTTCTGCATTGGAAGCGCCCTTCGGGTCGATCAGGCGCATCAGGGAGACCTCTTTCGAATAAAGGATATTCGAAAAACACAGATCCCCGTGCCCGATGACCAGAACGGGACGAAAGGCTCTGCCCGCCGTAATTTTCGCATAGAGATCATAATAGCGATCGAACGCGGGCGCAATCGGAACAATGGGGTTGATCCTCTCATAGGCTTCGCAGGATGCAAGAGAACGCTGCCGTTCCCGAACCTTTGTGACATACAGCGCGTCCGCTGCGCTTTGATATTCCTGCGCGGACACTTCTTTCTCTTTTCTTGTCGAAAGAAAACGGAACAGTTTATCGAGGATCCCGCGGAATTCTTCTTCGGAAATTGCGCCGTGCACATAGCGGATCGCAAGATCCGTCGTGTGGAAACGCTCCATGGTATAAGAGGCTTCACGCTCGGTTTCACGATAGGAAAACGGTTTCACGAACCACATTTTCATCTCGTCCGGCAGAAGTTCGTAGAATTCATATTCTTTCCGCAGTTTTTCCTTGTTGGCGGAAGTCTTCACAACCGTATAGGCGTCTCCGTTCAATTCATTGAAGAATCTGGAGTCGAAGCCGCCCGTAATGAACTGTCTGAAATTCGCAACTGCGGACAGATCATAGAAGGCGTCGGTGGCAACGGCGGGAAGCGTCTCTTCGTTATCGCAGGATGCAAGCGCTTCCGCAGAAGGTGCAATCACACCGGCAATCACGCCGTTTTGTACGATCTGATAGCATTCGTTTGCATAGAGCGCTTTCCTGGCAAGAACGGAAAACGCCTCCGCATCCCGCACCGCCATATAGGAATAAATCTTGAGTATCGGCTGCTCCCTGCATTCCGGCGCGGAAAGCGAAGTCACCAACGCGCCGCAAACGGAAGTACGGGATACCGTCTGCGCCATGCGCTCCCTCAACGGCACCCGCTTGTAGATCGTCTCGCCGAAACCTTTGTTTCCGGTGATATTTAAGATCTCACGATCCGGTATTCTGTTGTCATCATACAATACGATCGTTTTCTTCATAGGTTGCTTCTTTCCTTTTCATTTTCCTGCCGCGGTGTATCCACAGAACCAGCAGACAGACCAGCACGGCAATTCCCATCAACAGGATGCTGAGCGTCACATATTCCCGCATGAGCACATCCTGCTCCGTGGATATGATCGCGCCGATGTATGCCGAAATATCCGGCTTCCCAGCTTCATTTCCGATCACGGAGAGAAAATAGAGAATGCCGCATTCCAGGAGCCATGCAAGGAAACTCGCGATCGTCAGCAGCGCATATCGACCGTCGATCAGATGCTTGACATAATCATATCCGGTCTTCAGCGTTTCGAGCATCTTTAATCCGTTCATCGCGTTCTTCGAAGAACGGTTCATAATCGTATAACGGTTCAAATAAAGATAGAAGGAACAAAAAGACGCATACACAAATACCGCAACGACCACGAATACTGCCAGCATCAGGGTCGCATTCGATACCCGCCTGCCCGACAGCAGTTCAAAGGGAAGCAGAATCAGAACCAGCGCCACCGTGTCAAAGAACCGATCAAGCAGTACCGAAAGGACGCCGATCCGAAAGCTCTTCGTCGCACGCGCGAAGACGCCGATTCGGAAGAATTCTCCGAGCTTAAAGGGAATCACCAGATTCACAAGCGTCGTAAGGCAATAATACAACGCGAACCGCCGAAGCGGAATCTTTTCATCGATCATGATCAGATACAGCCGGAGCAGTTTTGCGGTATGCACGATGGCAAACAGCAGAACAATCACCGGCAGGATACCGATATTTTGCAGATCCGTCATTTCGATTCTGTTCATTGAATGCAATCCGCTCCGTATTCCTCGTAAGGCTGCTCTCTGTATTCCTGTCGGATCACGGCAGGATCTCTAAAGTATTCCCACAGCATTTTCAGTACGTCCACTGCCTGAGATACCATTTTGACATTGGAAATCTGATCATCTTCCCGCCATGAAATCGGGAAGAACTTCGCGTCGATATCATAATATTCCAACGCCATGACCATACAATAATTGAACGTTAAATGATCCGGAAACTTCTCGTAATATCGGCTGAATAGATCACTGACACGGTACAGGTTCAGACCGCTCCCAAGGTCGTAGATGCGTCTGCCGGTCACCGCCGCAAACAGGAAATTATAAAGGAGGTTCCCAAAGGTTCGGAACGCGGAATAACCGTGAAGCACAGAGCCGCGCATGAACCGCGCGCCGAGGATGCAGGCGTGTTTCCGGTAATAACCGGAAGCAAGCACCGGCAGAAAATCGGCAATGGAACCCTGATCGTCTCCATGCAGGGTGATCACATAATCAAAGTGATGCTCTATCGCATAGGCAAACGCCACCTTATGAGATCCGCCCAAACCGTAGTTTTCGTGATTGCGCAGCAGCTTTACGGGAGCTTCCGGATGACGCTTTTCAAAAGCAAGCACCGCTTCTTCCGTTTGATCCGTGCTGCGGTTATTGACCACAATGACTTCCGTGATGTATTGCATCACTGCTTCATTCAACTGTCCGAGTACCCGAACGATCTGCATCTCGCAGTTATACGCCGGAATAAATAAGAGAATTCGATCCATGTTCTACTCCAAATTTGTTTTCAGCCCCAACTTGCTCATGTCCGCCGGGAGCGCTTCCTCTTTCGCATCATAGTCGAAGCCTTCGGGAATTAAAGTTCTCTGATGAAAATAATCGTAAATAACCGGTTCCTTTCGATAGTTCGTATAATAGGCAGCTGTTTTGGCGCATTCCTCTCCGAGCAAATTTAACACCGTCTGGTTATAGTGCCACTCATCCACCATATACTCTATGGAAACCGCTGAGAGAATCGTTGTTCCGACCGCATAGTACCCGCTCTCCACACCCATTTTGATCTGTGCTTCGATGATATCGTTGAAGAACGCCTTGCGGGTGATGGTGCGCCCCGGCGTAATGAAGAATACTTTCTGAACGCCGCCGATAAAGAGCGGGCGAATGATCGTATCCATATTCTCCACATACTGCTCCGTGGACAATTCGGAGATCGCATCGGATTCTCCCTGCAGCCAGATCACATATTTGTATCTGATCTCGTACTTATCATTTTCCAGCCATACGACCGCACGTTTCAAACGCTCCGTATAATCCGCCGCGACCCGTTCCGACATCCAGAACTTCGTATTGGTATCTCCTGCGGAAGCCGAAACCGCCACGATCGGCACCTTTGTCTCCGCATAATAGGTATTGGCGAATGAGGATACCAGCGACCCTTTCTTCGCGCCCGGCAGATCCATGATGGCATTCAGATTATTCTCGTTGATCCCGAACGGCTCCTCGATCGGATACAGTCTCGTCGGATCCGATATCGCGCGGAATTCATATCCGTGCTCGTAGGGAACCTTGGGCGCATAGGCGGCGTTTCCGCCGGCGCCTGCCATATTGCTCTGCCCTAAGAAGAGTACCAGATCCACGATATACTTTCCGTCTTCCGTCATCAGCGGTTCCTCCGCATCCTTCGTCTCCGGCTCCGGTTTCAATTCTTTCTCCGGCGCTACATCTTCCGCCGCAAAAGACGCAGACCCGATTTGAGCAGGCTCTATCGTCTCTGTTTCCGAACTTTCCGCTTCCGTACTTTCTGCTTCCGTGACCGCCGCTTCCTGCGTCGTACTCTCTTTCATCCGCTCATCCCGAACCGCTTCCGCGCTTCGGTTTGCACTACAGCCTGCGAGCAAAAGGCAAACCGCCAAACTGAATATCCATCCTCTTTTTTTCATTTTTCCTTCTTCTCAAGCGTCAGTTTTCTGCTGATAAAGTTATAGATCATAACAATTGCCGTGGCAATGATTTTCACCACTGCCGTTACAAGCGACGGTCGGTCGGACACAAGCACGGGGAAATAGAGATTGCAGAGACGAACGCCGAAATACAGAATCAGTTCGTTCAGCCCCAGACCGATCGCACTTAAGAGCGTGAAAATCATGAATTCCGTCTTGCGTTTCATGTTGTCTTTCCTTTGGAAGACAAATTTCATGCTCATGAAATAGTTGAAGATGAGAGAAATGCAGAAACCGAACGCACCGCCGATCGCCGCTGCGATTTCCACGGAACTGCCGAAGGATCTGACGATCCCCGATACGACCATCGTGATCGCGAAATCAATCACAAAGGACAGTCCGCCGACGATTGCAAATTTGATGATTTGCTGCATCAGTTTCGCAAATCCGCTTTTCTCATGGGTCGCTTTTTCGTTTCCCGTTTCATCACTCGGTTTTTCTACGTTTTCTTCGTTTTCCGCAGTTTCAATTGTCTGTTTCATTGTTTCTTCCTCAAGTTCAGTTTTCTGTAAAAGAGCAATGTGACCGCAAGGGTCAGCGCATAATAGAAAATACCCGCCACGATCCGCGACGGCAGCGATTCGTTAAAGATCCGCAGGACGAAGAATACGGTAAAAATCACAACCGCATATCCCGCTTTCAGCCAGGTCAGGTCCCTTTCCTCTTGCTCATAAAAGATGACGGCAACAAGGATCATCACGAAGAAATCATAAGTTCTGTGATAGGTGAGGATCAATGACCAGAGCGTCAGTACCGAAATCACGATGGCTTCATTCCCCGCAGGCGTTTTTAAGACTGCCAGCAGGAGCAGGAGCAGCACGATCGCCGCAAGTACAAAGGCGACTGGGGAGCCTTGAAACAACGCCCCGAAATCGAAACCGCCCTCCGATTTCAAAGCGGAAGAAACCGCAAGCGGCTGCAGGATCATGTTGAAGAAACTCTCCTGGAGCCAATAGGCGGAAAACCCTGTCATTGCAACATGTACGACAACTGCCGCCAACAGTTCTTTCCATCTCCGCTTATAGATGAAGTACAGCGACAGCGGAACCGTCAGCGTGTATTTGAAGAACGAAATCACAAGCGCAAGCGTACCGGGAATGCCGCCCCACTTCGTATTCTCGAAGAACCATACCGCCAGCAGAAAGAAGAAAAACGAAAACAGCGTATGCTGACCGACGCCCATCTGGTTTCTGTAGGGGGTTCCCGAAAGCATCAGCAGAATCACCACATGAAAACTGAACAGATCCAGATTCTTGAGGAACGTTTTCCGCAGCAGGACAATGATTCCCGTCGTGCAGAAGAGATTCGTCAGAACCCACGCAAATTTCGCATAGGCGGAAGGCAGCAGCGCAAAGGGCCAGAGCAGCATCAACAGAGACGGAAACTGATTGGCTTCCATTTTCTGCGGCGCGCCGATCCCCTCGAAATAATCATAGAACGGCTTGAGCGCGCCCTGGTTCAGCGCCCCCGTCGGCTCCAGCGATTCCTGATACGGGTTGATCTTAAGGAGCAGCGCCTTCGCCGCATCCCATTGGAAGTCCTGACTGTAGGTCGCGGCGTTTCTGCAGCCCTGACTCACCGACACCAGCGCGGTACAGGTCAGCAAAAAGAGCAGCAAGGCTTGAAAGACTTTATTTTCCCAGATTTTATGCAAGAGAACTTTCATCTTATATCATCCCAATCAGAGCATTTTTCAGTTCGGTTAATTTCACCTGTGCATCGTTCAAATCGCTTCCCAAAACACCCATATAGAACTTCAGTTTCGGTTCCGTTCCCGAAGGACGAAGGCAGCACCAGGAATCGTTTTCCAATTCGAAATACAGTACGTTTGATTTCGGAAGTCCGGTCGTCGTCACACTTCCCGCTGTGAACTCCGTCATTCGGTCTTCCTGCATATCCCAGAGTTCCCGTGTCTTGAGCGTCCCGAAACTCTGCGGCGGATTCGTTCTGAATCCGGTCATGATATCCTCGATCTGCTTCGCGCCTTCAATGCCCTTCAATGTCAGGGTGTGGATATCTTCCCTGTAATAACCGTATTGTTCGTAAATCCTCTGCATCTGATCCCACACGGTGATTCCGGCTTTTTTGCAGTAAGCGGCAACTTCGCAAAGACTCATCACGGCAACGATGGCGTCCTTGTCTCTGGCATGCGTTCCGACCAGACAGCCGTAGCTTTCTTCCAATCCGAAGACATATTCATGCGCTCCCGTTTCCTCGAAGAATTTAATCTGCTCACCGATATACTTGAAGCCGGTCAGCACGCGGATCAGGGAGAGATCGTAAGCGGATGCGAGCGCATCTGCAAGTTTGGTCGTTACGATCGACTTCACCAAAGCGCCGTTCGCCGGAAGCGTTCCCAGCAGCTTGCGCTCTCTGAGCAGATATTCGGCGATCACCATGCCGGACATATTCCCCGTAAACGGGATATATTCGCCGGAGCCATCGTCCTTTACGTAGATGCCGAGACGATCGGCATCCGGATCGGTTGCAAGGACGATATCGGCGTCCTTTTCTTTCGCAAGCCGCAACGCCAGCGCAAAGGCCTTCGGATCCTCCGGATTCGGATATGCAAGCGTTGTGAAATCGGGATCCGGAAGTTCCTGCTCCGGCACCACATAGACGTGTTTGAAACCGAGTTCCGACAGGATCCTTCTGACCGGAATGTTTCCGGTACCGTGGAACGGCGTATATACGATCCGAATCTCATCCGCCATCTCGTGAATGATCTCCGGATGCAGGATCTGTTTCTTGAGTTCCGCAATATAACTGTCGTCGATCTCCTCGCCAATGACATGATAGTACTGCTTCGCAATCGCTTCTTCCTTGCCCATGGTCGCAACGTCGTTGTAATCCGTAACGGCGGCGGCTTCGTTCACGATATCCGCATCCTTCGGATAGGTGATCTGCGCTCCGTCCTCCCAATAGACCTTGTAGCCGTTGTATTCGGGCGGGTTATGGCTCGCGGTGATGACAATGCCCGCAATGCAGTGCAGGGTTCTGACCGCATAAGAGAGTTCCGGCGTCGAGCGAAGAGAAGGGAAGACATACGCCTGTATGCCGTTGGCGCAGAGACAGAGCGCGGCTTCGTCCGCGAATTCCGGAGACAATCTGCGCGAATCGTAGGCAATCGCAACGCCCATCTCCGCTTTTCCCTGCTTCAGAATATAGTTCGCAAGCCCCTGTGTTGCCTTACGTACCGTATAAATATTCATCCGGTTGGTACCGGCTCCGATCACGCCCCGCAATCCGCCGGTACCGAATTCCAGGTCCTTATAGAACCTATCCTGGATCTCCGCCTCATTGCCCTTGAGCGCTCTCAGTTCTCTTTTGGTATTCTCGTCGAAGTAGGCGTCTTGCAGCCAAAATTCATATTGCTCCCTGTAATCCATCTGATCTCTCCTTTTCTCCTCCGCGTTTTCGGACTCTGTTTCACGACTTGTTCCGATTCACGCCGTTCAAAACATAGTTGCTGTAATCCAATGAGAAATTGGGGTTATAGTACGGGTCCCCCTGCAAGAGCGCACTCGCCCATTTCTCACGAAACAGTGCGCTCTCCCGTTCATAGCGGGCGGCATTTTCCGCACTCGGCCGCTCCACATCCGTTCCGCGCGATCTCGATTCGTAATGAAAGAGCGCCGCAAACGGGGTAAAGACATTCAAATAGCCCTTTTCCCGCAATTTCAGACAATAGTCCACATCGTTTAGCGCCACCGCGAATTCCTCGCTGAAACCGCCGACCGCAAGGTAATCGGAACGGCGCGTCATCAGACAGGCGCCGGTCACCGCCGTGACATTCTGCGCATAACACAGGCGACCCATGTATCCCAGGTTCTCGCGACCCATCCGATAATGCGTATGCCCCGCGGTTCTGTGTGCGCCCAGACCGATCACAACCCCCGCATGCTGAATAGTATAGTCTTCGTAATAGAGCATGCAGCCCACAGCACCCACATCGTCGCGTTGCGCATACATCAGAAGTTCTTCCATCCAGTTTCTGGTGATCACTTCCGTATCGTTGTTCAACAGGAGAAGCACGCTGCCCTGCGCCGCATCCGCGCCGAAATTATTGATCGCGGCATAATTGAACGCACCCTCATAATAAAGCACCCGAATCCGCCCGTTTTCTTTCAGGCTTTCGTAATAATCAAAGGTCGCCTGCTCCGTCGAATTGTTCTCCAGCACCAGAATCTCATAGTTGCGGTAGGACGACTTTTCAAGAATCGAATCGATACAGCGCTGCAGATCCTTTACATGATCCTTGTTGGGAATCAGAATGGAAATCAGCGGCTGAGCCGTCAGCTGATAACGGATTCTGAAAATCGTCTCATAAGCCTTGGTGCCTTCGAGTCTGAAACCGCGGAAGCCACAGGCTTTCAGGTGTGCGCTGACGGCACCCTTTGCAGCGGAAATCGCATAACTCTTCACGGAAATATCCGCAGCGACCGATCCGGAATGGCTGCGCCAATAATACAGGATCTTCGGCACATGGACAATGCGCTTCGCAACCGTCACCAGTCGCAGAATCAAATCGTGATCCTGACTGCCGTCATATTCGGAGCGGAACAGTCCGGTCTGATCCAGCAGTTTTCTGTCAAATACGCTGAAATGACAGATATAGTTGTTGGATCGCAAATTGTCGATTGCAAAATCCGGCTTAAAATGCAGTGTGATCATGTGATTGATGCTGCGTCCGCCGAAGGTGGTCTCATCGCAATAGATATAGTCCGCATCTCTTTCGCAGATCGCCTTCATATATTCGAAGAGAACGCTCGGATGCAGTACGTCGTCATGGTCGAAAAGACCGATATAATTTCCCGTCGCCAATTCGAAGCAGGCATTGCTGTTCCCCGAAATTCCAAGGTTCTTCTCTAAACGCCGATATTTGATTCTGCGATCTTTCAGCGCGTACGCCTTGCAGAGGTCCCCGACGTAAGCATGCGCATCGTCCGACCCGTCCGCCAGACACAGTTCCCATTTCTGATAGGTCTGGTGCAGAACGGAATCCATCATTTCCAGCAAAAAGCGCTTCGGCGTATTGTAAAGCGGTACCAGAACGGAAAAGGTGACGTCTCTTTGAAATACCGTCTCACGCTGACGCTTTGCTTCTTCCTGAGACGGAAAACTTCCGGTGCCGTAACTTGCGCGGACTCTCTTCTCAATCCATTTGCTCCTGATTTTCAGACAGAGGTTTCGAAACGAACCGAAACTTTTGATTTTTACCATCAGATTCCGAATCCGGCTGATCAGTTTACGAAACGGGGCGCCAAACTTCCACATTCTGCTGTCGGTAATATCATGCAGTTGAAATTCCAGTTCGCTGACCGTCTCTTCCGCCGTGACAAGCTGCTCTGTCAGCGCTTCGTTTCTGGCAAGTTCTTCTTCATACAGTTTCTGATATGGATCCATCGTTCCCCCAAACTATGCTTTCTTTTGATTGTACCGGAAACCCTCCGGCAGCGGATCCGCCTGCTTCAGACGCAACTTGCGCATCACCTTGTTCCAAAGGATCGCGCCCCTGCCGATCTCTCCCTCGTTGCGTTCCTTCAGGATCGCATGCACATCCCAGAAAAAGGCGGGCGGGAGCATCTTCACCTGATATTTGATTACCAGACATCTGGCTGCGCGCGGAATATCGAGAATGATCTGCGCATCGTCCGTATCGAAGAGGAAACTGTTCTCTCCGATGAGGTAGCCGTTTACCAGAAAACGCTCCACAGCCCGATCGATTCCCTTCTGCATTTGCAGCCTGATCTCATTGACATGCAGGAAACACGGGTATTCCGTCGGATCGATCCGCAAACCGACAATATTGTTGGTGATCGGAATTTTGAGCGTGACAACGTGATCCGCTTCCACCTGCGCCGAAAGATTCAGCATATTCTCCGGAAAAAAACCCTCTCCGCAACTGAAATAAACTTTCGGAATATTAAGGTTTTTTAGGTACAGGTTGTCTTTCAGAACCTCATCCACACGGATGGCGCCGGTCGGCATTCCCACTTTCAGCGCTTCCAGACTCGCCCTGCCGCCAATGATATAAACCTGAAATTTATGCTCCATTTCCCGAAAGATCCCGACTTCATTTTCCGTCAGTCCGAGTTCCGTGTAGATTGTCTTCCCTTCCTGTTCCAAATAGGCGAAGAAGCCGCGACCGGCACGCCCCTGTTCATAATAAAACAGCGCACGATAGAGAATAAACTTCACGGGGATCGTGAACGGGAAGACCCATTCATAATCCAAAATATGCCACGGGCCGTTCTGCAGCGTTTCCCTTTCAAACATGATGTTGGAGAAAATCATGTCCAGATTGCTGATGCTTCCGGCGCGCATCGTCTCCCCAAAATCCGCCTCTCCGAAGATCTGACGGAACTCCGGTGAAGAAAGGAACACCGCATCCGCGCTGACCGCATTCAACAGGGATACATATTCCCGCAGCAGCGCAAGCATCTGCCCGTACTGCTTTCTCTCATCCAACTGATCCAGATAATTCTCCATTGTAATGCCGGTGAGGTATTCCAGTTCCACCCGATCCCTGGCTTTCGAAGAAACGCCGAGGATCTGCGGAACCGTATCCGTTCCCGGGATCAGTTCGCACCGGTTCGGAACGAGCCTGGTCTCAAGGTAGCGGGCGCGCAGTTCCATAGAAAAGCGGTCGATGTTCCGAATGTGCCGGTTCGCCTTTTGGTTCAGCGCTTCTTTATATACGTGCTTTTGCCCCGCCAAATCTTTGGTGATCTTGGTTTCGATCCTGAAACCGGCTGCGCGTTCATTCGAGAATTTCACATAAAGCGGGATGTTTTCTTCGAAAGTATCAAGTTCCTTTTCACTTGCAAGTACCGCAAAGGAATTCGAGAATTCGGGAAACAGGTGATTTTCAATCAAAGTGTCGAACACCTTCGCTTCATCAAAGGTAACGATCCGATCCGCATCGAAGTTTCTTAAGTTGGTTGTGAGCATCCCTTTCTCCGGAAGAAACTCATCCGAATATATCGTATGGGACAGTTTATAATCGGGATAGGGGTAATAGAACTTTCCGGTAAGTCCCGCCTGCATGATGATATCTTCCAGTCCCGACCGTGAGAAAGTTCTCACGCCGTGAGACTCCTGGTAGCCCTCGATGCCGTCATAATACTTTCCGGTATGATCCTCTTTACAGCCGGCAAAATATTTCAGACCGAACTGGTTCTCGATCGCGATAAACACCTTTCCGTTTTCCGTAAGATGGCGCCTTGCCGTGCGAAGCATTTCTACAAACGGCGATATGCCGCCCAGATAACTGTCCGCATATTCCAACACGCCGATCAGCGTGATATAGTCATATTTTTCTTCCAGTTCCGGTTCGATGTCCTCGTAGTTCCCGACAAGGATCTCCACATTGGAGCAGTCCTTGTGCCGGTAGGCGTTGATCAGACTGCGCTTCTTCGAAAGATCGATACAGGTCACGTGTCCGGCGCGCTCCGCAAGCATGCCGGTGATTGCGCCGCAGCCGCTTCCGATCTCCAAAACACGCTCGTCCCCCCGCATCGGGAGCCAGGCGACGATATTTTCCCTGATATGGGAGAGATGATACATCACCGACCAGGAGCGGGAACTCTCAATCACGTGTTCGTACTCGCTTTTGAGGTAGGTTTTCACAATGGAAAGCAGACGGTCTTCATCCGAACCCTCGGAATAGAGATCCGTTCCGCCGTAGTAGTTGTAATTCAGCGCAACCGCGCCAATTTTCTCAATGAACTGCTCATTCTTCTTCATCTTTTTCCACCGTAACGATCGAATTCATATCGTAGAAGCCTGTTGTGTCTTTAGAAGAGATCACTGTCAGGCTGAAAACATCATAGAGTCTGTGGAAGACGGTGAATTCACCGTTCACATAGCCGACACAGCCTAAGGAGATCAGATATTCCCCGCCCTGAAGATTCATTTCCTGCGTAAACGTAGCTACAAGCGCCTCGCCCGCCTCAGGTGTTCCCGTCGACATCTTCTCAAACATCGTATTGGTTCCCGTAATCTCCGTTCCCTGCTTGTTCTTGAACGAAACCGCAAAAACCGGTTCCTGAATGGCGGTGAAAAAACGGATCTTCAATTTGACCGTAAATTCTTCCCCCTTGAGGATGGAGTTTGTAATTGTTCCGGCACTGTCCATGACGCAGAAATCTTCAAATTCCGCAAGACCGCTGCCGTATTCGTCGCAGTCCGGATTAAGCAACATCCGATTCTTCCATCGGTCTGAAGAAAACTCCGCGCTCTTATTGGTCTCCGCCTGCATCCCAAGCTGCCCGACCAGCACCTTTTTGTACATATCTATGATTTCTTTGGGCGCGCCCTCTCCGAGTTTCTTCCCCTTTTCGAGAAGCACCACCCTGTCGCAGTATTTGCTGATGCTGCTCAAATCGTGACTGACAAACAGAATCGTCTTCCCCTGCTTCTTGAATTCTTCGAACTTTCTGTAGCATTTGTTCTGGAAGAAAACATCTCCGACGGAAAGCGCTTCATCGACAATCAGAATCTCAGGATCGATGTTGATGGCTACCGCAAACGCCAGACGCACAAACATACCGCTGGAATAGGTCTTCACTTTCTGATTCACGAAATTCCCGATGTCTGCAAAGTCCAGAATGGCGTCCAGTTTCGCATCGATCTCTTCTTCCGTGAAACCGCTCATCGTGCCGTTCAGATAGATGTTCTCAAGACCCGTAAACTCCATGTTGAACCCCGCGCCGAGTTCGAGCAGCGCGGAGATCCTGCCGTTGATCCTGGCGGTTCCGGAACTCGGACTCAAGACTCCGGTGATGATTTTGAGAATCGTTGATTTCCCCGAACCGTTGGTGCCGATGATCCCGACCGTTTCGCCGGTACGAACCTCGATATTGACGTCGTTAAGCGCATAGTGCTCATGATATTTCACGCGCGGGCCGAGGTGCAGAGAATCCCGCAGCCGGTCAATGTTTCTGTCATATAATTTATATATTTTGGTCAGGTTGGTCACCTGAATGGCAACGGAATGATCCATATCGTCATTGCTCCCTACAGCACATCCGCAAAGTGAACCTTCAGGCGTTTGAAGACCAGGGCTCCCAATGCGAACAGTACCAGTGTCAGAATCCAGAAGTATGCGGTAGAATAAAAATTCTCCCAGAACCACATTTTGTCGATCAGCGCGCTGCGATATCCTTCCACAATATAGTTCATGGGATTCAGTTTAAACAGAATTTTAATTTTCGGATGATTCTCACTTAAGATATTTAAGTTCCACAGAATCGGCGTCGCCCAGACCCCGACCTGCAAGAGGATCGAAATGATCTGCCCGAGATCCTTGAAAAATACAACGATGGAACCGGTAATATAGCAGAGTCCCAGAACAAAGATAAACATACACGCGGAATAATAGAAGATCTGAAGCGTGTACAGATCCGGATAATACCCGTAGAGACTGAAAAGAATCAACGTAAACAAGACAAAGAAGACATGCACGAAAATGGCGGATACAATCTTAATGATCGGCAGGATACTGATCTTGAATACCACCTTTTTCACCAGATAGTTATACTCCAGAAAGGCGTCCGTGCCGTTGGAGAGCGCTTCCGCGAAAAAGAACCAGGGTACGAGTCCGGCGATCAGCCACAGAATGTAGGGAATCTCAATATCGCCTTTGACCTGAACGGCTCTGGAGGGAAGCGCAACCGTGAACACGAACCAATAGAGCAGAACCGTGATGATCGGCTGCACAAACGCCCAGATGATTCCCAGATATGAGCCCGCATACCTCGTTTTGAAATCGTTTTTGGACAGTTTCCAGATGAGGCGTCTGTTCTGATAGAGTTCGATCGGCAGTGCAATGATCTTCTCATACATCAACACAAAAACCAGATAGATGCCGTTTAAGATCACACAGGAGAGAATCTTTTTGATGATTTCCTGCGTCAGATCATCTAAGGGGTTGTGATGCAGTATGATATATAGATTCAGCGCCAGAACACAGACTGATACGATCAGCAGGATCGTCTTCTTCTTGGACATCAATCGTTATAAACTCCTATTTCTGTAATAATTCCGCTAACGTGGGCCACTTCGTGTCCTTATCGGAAAAAATCATTTCCATTCCCTCGGGAATCGGCCACGCAATGCCTATCTCGGAATCATTCCAGAGGATCCCTCCTTCATCGTTCGGATGGTAGAAGTCCGTACACTTATATGAGAATTCGGCGACATCGGAAAGCACCAGGAAACCGTGCGCAAAATGCTTGGGAATAAAGAACATCTTCTTGTTCTCTTCCGATAAGATCACGCCGAACCACTGTCCGAAGGTGGCGGAGTCTTTTCTCAAATCCACCGCCACGTCAAACACCTCACCGCGCACGACCCGAACCAGTTTGTCCTGCGGATAATCGATCTGGAAATGGAGACCGCGCAGGACGCCCTTTTTGGACGCCGACTGGTTGTCCTGTACAAAGACCTGATCGATCCCCGCTTCCTTAAAATCCCGATAGCTGTACGTCTCCATGAAGTAACCTCTTTTATCCCCGTACACTGTCGGAGTGATCACTTTCAGCCCCTCAATCTGACATGTTTCAACCGTGATCTTACCCATTGCTTCGTATCTCCTTTGATTAGTAGCCAAGGAATGACTTGTTCATATCCACATTTCCGGGAATGCCGGATACGCTCCCCTTGGAAGTATATTGCCAGAGGTCATATCTTCCGTTGTAGGTCGGCCCTGCGGCGTTGTACTGGGCGAGCCAGATCTTATATCCGGACAGGGACGATGCAATCATCTTCTCTGTCAGCCAGGTCTTGTTCGCATAGACGCCCGGCGTATAGCCGGCGGATTTCATCGTGTTGCAGAACGCCTGAATGATTCTCGTCCGCTCCGCTGCGCCGATGGAATTGTAACCCGGACGCGGACTGGACTCGCAGTCCATAAATACGGGATAGTTGATACCGTAACTGCTGCAGAGGTAAGCACACATGCTTGCCTCTTCAATGGCTTCCGCTTCATTGATCGCCGTTGTGAAGAAGTAAACGCCGACCTTTAAGCCTGCTGCCTTGGCACCCTTCATGTGGCTTGTAAAGTACGGATCCTGTATCAGAACACCGGTCGAACTTCCGCGGTACCCACAGCGAATGATCACGAAACTGACGCCGGAAGCCTTGACGCTCGACCAGTTGATGCTCGGCTGGTACTTGGAAACGTCGATGCCGAGCGTTCCGCTGCCCTGTGTCAGAGTGCCGTCCGTTGCAAAATGATAGGTGACGCCGCCGATGACCTGATCTCCGGTCACATAGGTGTTATCACGCTTGTAATAATAGGTCTTGCCGTCAATGGTCTGCCAGCCGGTGTAGAGGAAAGCGTCCGCTTTCTTAAACAGTTTGATCGCCTTGTCTTTCCAGTAATCGCCATAGGTCGCGAGCACGTATTTCCCGCCCGCATATTTATATAATTTGTTGTTGTCTTTATCAAACAGCTGGTCGGTATGCGCGTACTTCTCTTCCGGAGTGACCGTGACCGAAACCGTATTGGAAACAACCTTGCTGCCGTCCTTCGCTTCTGCGGTGATCGTGGTCTTCCCCTCCGCAACGCCGGTGATGACAGCGCCGCCCGGTACCTCGGAAACGGTGGCAATCGCTGTATTCGCCGACTTCCACTCGACCTTATCCTTTAAACTTGCGCCATTCAATTCATTCGGCGTCAGTTTGATGCTCAACTGCTGGTTGCTCTTGACGGGGACGGAGACTTCCTTGGGACTCAACGCAATCTTCGTGATCTTGGCAGCAGGATCCGCTGCAGCGGTAACTTTAATCTTGATCAATCCCGATATATTACTGCCATCGTTTGCGGTTGCCTTAATCGTTGCAGTTCCGGCTGCCACACCGGTCACAACGCCGTTATCCACCGTTGCGACTTCCGTTTTATCGGAAGCCCATGTCAGCGTCTTGTCGGATGCATTATCAGGAGTAAGTGCCGCGGATACCGTGACCGTTTCTCCAACTTTAATTTCCGTAGAGGATGCCGAGAGTGTAATGCCGCTAACGGGAATCATCTGTTTCTTCACCGTGACGGTCGCCTCTTCAAATCCGCCCTTCCCGTCCGTTGCTGTCGCAACTACCGTTGCCGTTCCTTCCGCCACTCCTTTAACCGTTCCGTTGCTATCTACGGTAACAACATCAGTTTTATTACCGTTAATAGACCAATCCACTGTGTATTCATTGGGGGTAACAGATGCTTTCAATGTAACGGTTTCTCCGACATTGATGCTAAAATCTGTCTTTTCCAATTTGACCACAGCGGAATCTTCCCCGCCTGTCGTTGCCAACAGCAGCGGCATACCGATCACGTTTCTCGAACCGTTTCCGATCCTTCCCGCAATGGATGCAAAAGCGTCCGCAAGCGTCCGCTTCACGACCTTCGCTGCCCTTGTATTCTTCAGATATACTTCGGTTTCGATATATTCTTCCCCGTTTGCCGTCTTGGTGGATTCCACCCATTCAACGGTATCGGTCAGTTTTCCGGTCTCGACGTCCGCAGCCCGATTGCCGTTATCCTCTACTGCCGCATTGACTTCCTTCTCGGACTTGATCTCATCCTTGATATTGGCGATGACCTTATATTCAATCTTCGCCTTCACGGAAACCATCTGCGAAGAAGCGGGCAGAACATAGTCCGCAAGCGCGGCGGACGGGTTCAGCGCAACGGAATAATCTCCTGCGCTCATATCGGTCAGATAGATGATGCCGTCCCGATCCTCGTCTTCATTCTCCGAGATCTTCCCGTCTGCATCGGTCACGGTCACGCCCCAGTCAATGCCCTTAACCAGCATATCGTCCTGATCCACCAGTTTGATCTTCAAATCCTTTTCCACGGAAGTCAGAACAAGGGATAAGGTTTTGATCTCCTGCTCCACGATTTCCGTGGTCTGCTCCAAGGGTTCTTCTTCCTGCGAAACGGTTTGAAGGATCTCCTCCGCCTCTTCGGTCGTGAATTCCCGAAGCGTCTCAAGCGCACGCGCCTTGTTGTATTCACTGCGATAATCCGCATAAACCGCCGTTGTCATGGCGGCGGACAACACCACAATCACCGCAAGCAGAACCGATACCCACTGCAGCGCGTTCAGTCGCAGGAAAGTACCGGACGGTGCTGGATCGATGAAATCACCCCGCTCTCTCTTTCCGCCATGTTCTGTGTCATTTGCCTTCCAGTGCATCGATTCCTCACGGAACCGGCTCATTTCGGCAGTTTCTTCTCTCTGATCATCACGGTTTGGTGCGAAAGAGGGGGGCTTCCGCAAAGCATTCTCGTCTTCCGGCTGAGGAAGCGGCTCGCTCTGCCTCGGAATTCTCCTTCTTACCTTTCTCTTCCTGCCCTCTTCCTGTTTCGCTCGCTTTTCTTTTAACTCTTCCGATTGCACCACAATTTTGCGGTCAACGGAAGAACGAATCAACTGCGTGTCGACCGCAGGCGCTTCCGCAACCGCATTCAACTTCTGCGAAATTGCCGTGGAAAGATCCAGATTCTCCTCGAGCATCGCATTCACGATGGCGTCCTCTGACGGCAGATTCTTCGTCAGAGCGCCGATGGATTTGTTCTGCTCTTCGATCGGTTCCTCCAACTGCCAGGATTCATCCACCAACGGACGATCCCACTCCATTTTCGCCTTTTCTTCTCGAATGGAATTCTTCTGTGCGTGTTCTCTCTCGAATTCTTCCCATGAAAAAACCCGATCCGCTTCGTTTTCCCTTGTTTTTTTCATCGCGCTTCCCCTTATCAATCCCGATCCGACGATCAGAGCCCCTCAGCAACTTCCGTCAGATACTTACCGTATTCGGTTTTCAAGAGCGGTTCTGAAAGTACCCGCAACTGCTCCTTCGTGATAAACCCTTTTCGGTATGCAATTTCCTCAATGCAGGAAATATACATTCCCTGCCGTTTCTGAAATGCGGCGACAAAATTCGCCGCGTCAAGCAACATATCATGGCTTCCGGTATCCAGCCACGCGAACCCTCTGCCGAGCGTTTCAACATGCAGATCCCCGCGATTCAGATAAACATTGTTGACGCTTGTGATTTCGATTTCCCCTCTGGCGGAAGGCTGCACGCCTTTGGCGATCTCCACCACGTCATTGTCGTAGAAATATAAGCCGGGAACCGCATAGTTTGATTTCGGATGCTCCGGCTTCTCCTCGATCGAAACGGCGATACCGTTCTCATCGAAAGCGACAACGCCGTACTCCCTCGGATCTCTGACATAGTAGCCGAAGATCGTCGCACCGCTCTTTCGTTCCATCACGCGAGAGAGAATCTGAGAGAAACTCTGTCCCCAGAAAATATTATCCCCCAGAATCAGGGCAACCGCATCCTTCCCGATGAACGATTCGCCGACAAGGAAAGCATCCGCCAATCCTCTCGGCGTCTCCTGCACCGCATAGGACATCGTCAGACCCAACTGTTCTCCGCTACCGAACAGTTCCCGAAACACCGGAAGATCTCTGGGCGTGGAAATAATCAGGATCTCCCGAATCCCCGCAAGCATCAGGATAGAGAGCGGATAATAGATCATCGGCTTGTCATAAACCGGCATGATCTGCTTCGACACCGCTTTCGTCAGCGGATACAGCCTCGTGCCCGAACCGCCCGCAAGTATGATTCCTTTCATCGATACATCTCCTTATAGTAGTTCTGGTATTCGCCGCTTGTAACATTCCGCATCCAGTCGGTATGCTCGAAATACCAGCGAACCGTGAGTCGAATCCCCTCTGAAAACATCGTCTCAGGCTCCCAGCCGATCTGCGCTCTGATCTTGTCCGGTGCGATGGCATAACGCCTGTCATGCCCCTTTCTGTCCGCGACATAGGTGATCAGATCATAGTTCACATGCGCCTTTCTGGGATCCGTATCCGGCAGCATTTCATATATGGTATCGATGATCGTCTTGATGATCTCAATATTCTGCTTCTCGTTGTGCCCGCCGATGTTATACGTCTCGCCGACCTTCCCCTTTTCGCAGACCATGTCGATCGCCTTGGCGTGATCCATGACATAGAGCCAGTCTCGAACGTTCCTGCCGTCGCCGTAGACGGGAAGCTTCTTCCCCTGCAGCGTATTGTTGATGATCAGCGGGATCAGCTTCTCCGGGAACTGATAAGCGCCGTAATTGTTGGAGCAGTTAGTAATATTCGCGGGAAAACGATAGGTATCGATATAAGATTTCACAACGAAATCCGACGACGCCTTGCTTGCCGAATACGGGCTGTGCGGATCATAGGGCGTGGTCTCGTAGAAATAACCCCCGTCCTCTTCAAGCGAACCGTAGACTTCATCGGTGGAGACATGAAGAAAACGCTTATCCGGTCGGAAGCCGCCGTCCGGCAGTTCCCATGCACGCTTTGCGCAATCAAGCATTACTAACGTTCCCAGAACATTGGTCTGAATGAAGATCTCCGGATTCCTGATGCTTCTGTCCACGTGACTCTCGGCGGCAAAATGCACGACCCGATCGATCTCATTCTCCGCAAACAGTTTGGCAATCGCAGCCCGATCGCAGATATCCGCGTGAACAAAGGTGTAATTCTCCCGTTTCTCCACGTCCTTCAAATTCTCGAGATTCCCTGCATAGGTCAGCGCATCCACATTGATGATACGAATCCCGTCCCCATACCGATCGAACATATAATGAATATAATTGGAACCGATGAAACCGGCGCCTCCGGTTACCAGGTAAGTTCGCATATTGATCCTCCGAAATCACAAATTGACAGAAAATGCGTCAATGCATAATCTCGTAGTATTATATCATTTCCGTAACAAAAACACAAGGCAGCCCATCTTTATGTGGTCTGCCCCGAAATGCCCGAAACGAGCTTCATATATTCCGTTAATTGCAGTAAGAACTCCGAGTTGCACGGTTTCTCGCGGTTGGGTTCCGCATCGTCCAGCACGACATGGAACCAGTCTCTGTTTCCATGCTTCCAGGCGCTCCCGATCGCCGTCCTGATCGCGCGTTCGACTTGCGAAGGACTCGCCCCGCACCGCTCACCCACGCCCATGTAGACTTCCTTCACGATGGCGAAGGCTGCATCCCCGTTTTCCATCAAGAGTATCACGGCTTCCATAATATAGCGGAACCCGTGCATTCTGTTCCGAATCCCAAGCCTGCGCAGCACCCTAGAAAGATATGCGCGAAGGAACGGCTCTTCCCTCATCATACTCCTTCCAATCTGTCACAATGTATTACCACCCCTATCTTACAATAGGTCCGACACGGGTGCAATCAGGTTTACACAACCAAATGATTGCATTTCAAGGCTTGGATCGTATTCTCCATCGGCGTATTCCCGTCCATCAGTTCCTGCCGCTCATCATATCTTGGATGCATCATGATCTCGATGACCGGATCTCCTGCAATCTCCGGCGCTCCCGCACTGAAATATCTGTGAAAATCATCCGCCGAACCGAACAGATCGCTCGTTTCCTCGCAGAGATTCCGCAGAGAGCGATTATACAGCCGCTTATATATGCGAACCGGAACGCTGCCGCCCCGATAGAGATTCCTGCTCTGTCGGATCGAAGAAAAGTTATATTCCGCCGCCAGACGCTTCAATACCCGATACATCGGCAGATCGGTGTGCACATGGTGATGGCTGTCAACATGAAAAAGAGCAAGTTCGAAATTGCGGTAACGCATCAACTGCGCTTCCCACTCAAGATAGATCTCGCGCATCGCTTCCCGTCCAAGGTAGAGCCGATGTCTGGTGCTTTGACGAAATTTCGCATGAAAACAACCTTTTGCATCGCAAAACAGCGGATCCCGTCTGATCGGCTCCGTCAGCGGTTCTCCCTCTGTCAGATTCAGGTGAATTCCGACACGATCCGCAAAGCCCTTTTCGTGCGCCGCCCTGACCGCCGCTTCCGCATCCGGCAGATTCACCATGAGCGTCGTACGGTCAATCAGCCCTTTTGCAAAGCAGGTCAGAACGGCTTCGTTCACCGCCCGATCCTTCCCGTAATCATCCGCATTACGAATCAGCTTCATCTTACAATCTCCAGTAGCCGTAGCCCGCGCCTTCCACTTCATTGCGGTCGAGTATCCCCTTGATATCGATAATCACTTTACCGCTTGAAGGCGCTTCCGGAAAAAAAGCATCCCACTGTGCAAGCGAGCGTGCACGGTAAACATCATGCGCAACGGCAAGCACAATACAGTCCGCGGATGATGCTTCTTCTTCCGTAGAAAGCGGGTAGCCGTATGTGAGTTCCACCTCTTTCGGATCGGCTGCGGGATCTACCAGCAGAGGACGGATCCCGAAGGTCTCAAGATGCTTAAGGATCTCGATCACCTTGGAATTTCTGACATCCGGACAATTCTCCTTAAAGGTCGCGCCGAAGAAAACAACCTTGGAAGACTTCACGCGCTTATTTGCAAGCACCAACTGTTTTATGATATGACCCGCAACAAAGCCGGACATATCATCATTGATCTGCCGTCCCGCAGAGATCAGTCTCGAATGATAACCCAACTTCTCCGCCTCGTAGATGAAATAGTACGGGTCTACGCCGATGCAATGTCCGCCGACCAGACCCGGACGGAATCCGAGTGCGTTCCATTTCGTATTCATGGCGTCGATGACCTCGTTGGTATCGATTCCCATTTTGTCAAACGCCATTGCCAGTTCATTGATAAAAGCGATATTGATATCGCGCTGGGAATTCTCCACCACCTTGGCGGCTTCGGCGACCTTAATGCTGCCCGCCCTGTGTACGCCGGCTCCAATGACCATTTCATATACGCTTGCGATCTCATCCAGACTTTCTTCGTCCATACCGGACACGATCTTCCGGATATTCTCCAGTCGGTGCACCTTGTCGCCCGGATTGATCCGTTCCGGCGAATAACCGATCTTGAAATCGACGCCGCAGGTAAGTCCCGATTCCCGCTCCAGAATCGGAACGCAAATATCTTCCGTCACTCCCGGATAAACCGTCGATTCATACACAACGATCGATCCCTTCGTTAAGTACTGACCCAAGATACGGCTGGCGGATTCGACCGGATACAGATCCGGCGTCTTATCCAGATTGATCGGCGTCGGCACGGCGACAATATGGAATTTCGCTTCCCGAAGTCTTGCGGGATCCGAGGTGAAATCAACCGTTGTTGCGGCAATTGCTTCATCTCCCACTTCCTTGGTCGGATCGATCCCGCTTCTGTATGCTTTGATCTTCTCCGCATTCAGATCGAACCCGATCACCGCAGCGCATTTCGCAAACGCCACTGCGATCGGCATACCCACATAGCCCAGCCCTACCAGGGATATTTTTTCCTCTCTGTTTACGATTCTCTCATAAAGGCTCATTTCACATCTTCCTTTCCGCATTCGGGAATTTCCGTTATCATACCACAAAGCCGAATTGCGTACAAGAAACCCGATTTCCTTATTTTCTGTAATAGAGTCTGCCTGCCGGAACTTCTTTTACCGCAAAATCTCCGTCATTAAGATATTCGCGCATGGAATCTCCCATTGTATTCTCATTCGGGATCGGGTCCGCCACCACATCTCCCACGGTCTCGTAACTTCCGTAAGACGCGTCCAGCACCAGCACCAGATCCGGACGACGTTCCGGATACAAGGCATAATACTGTTCCAGCCAGGGGGAATCAAGTGCATTTCTCCAGGAAGACGGCGCCGCGCACTTTAAATCCGTACACAGATAACCAAACGGCATCAGTTTCGAGATCAGAAGCGAACTGTCCTTTCCCTGCGGACAGCCCTCTGCCGTTTCCGCGGCGATCCGCACCGACTCCACGGCGGCGTCATAAGCCGCAAGATGCGCTTCCGATGTATACAGTCCCTTCGCCGGTCCCTGTTCGATCCTTGCCGTTAAGTGCATCAGCCTGTCGTCTCTGTACACGTTGAAGATCCGAAGCGAGATCGTCAGCAGCACCGCCGCGCACACCTGAAGCAGGCAGAGGACTTTCCACGCCTCTCCCTGTTCCCGAACAAATCCCGCATAGAAGCAGACTGCAGGAACCGATGCAACCGCGAAGCCGACCGCCTCCGTATAAAGCGGGGATCCGCTCGAAGTATAGGTGTAACTGTACGCCATGAGCAAGCCCAAAAGAACGCCGGGCAGAAGACCTAAGTCTTTCTTCTCCGTCAACAGGAAGACCGGGACCGCCGTCAACACCAGCACAACCTGAATATAGCCCGTATGCGGAATGCTTCGAACCAGCATCCCCGTAAAGACAGCCGTCGTCAGCAACAGTACCGTCGCTTTGGCAAGGTTTGTAACCTTCCCTCTCTTTACAAGCCACCTCACAACAGCTGCCGTCAGAACGGCAAGTACCCAGACAAGGAGCCACCGCCCGTACTGCTCCGTCAGGTTCGTGACGCATCTTCTCGCCGTTACATACAGGGTCGTCCGGCTATGCTCCTCGTCATTTAACACGTAGGGCAGGGATGCCAGAATCTGCGGAATGCTTACCCGACAGAGCAAATAGCCTGTAAAAATCAGCGCCGCCGGAACACTGCCCGCAAGCGTCATGAGGTAGGCTTTCCGCCCCTCTCTATGAAAGAACAGCAGCGCAGCCGCTGCACAGATTCCGTACACAAGCAGCATGGTCGGCATACTCAGAACCAGCACGACCATCAAAACACCCGCCGCAATCAGATCTCCGTTGCTTTCCTTCCCGTCCTTTTTCCGCTCCGAATACCGGACAAGCAGTAACGGGATCAGCACACCGCAATGCACGGAAACCGTATAGTAGGAAAGGGATTGGATATTCAAATGCGTATAGAACAGCAGCAGCAGCGTAGCCAACATGGCAAAGAGCCGCACGACGCGTTCCCGCAGCAGTCGATAAACCGAATAGGCGCTCGCGCCCGACAGGAGCACCGTCAGGATCCTGAAATACAGGATCACTCCGTCCATACTGCCGCTAAATAGGCGAAAGACCGCAAGAAACGGGAGCAGCAGAATGCTCAGCAACTGCGTCGGGTACCATTCGTGGAAGAACGGCGCATCTCCCTGCAGGAACCGATAGGCGGTCGAATAATACAGCGTCTCATCGGACCAGCAGAAACTCAGCATGCCCCGAAGCAGCAGAAGCAGCAGCGAAAGCGCAAAAATCAACTCCGGATAATATTTCTTAAGAAAAGTTCTATTCATTCCCGTCTCTCCCCATCTTTTGAACCAGATGCGTCAGTGCCGCAAACAACAGAATCGGCGTCAACTGCAGCAAGACCCGATTTCCGGAATCGCCGACATTGACCGCCAGACCGCCGCCGCGCATAAAACCGACGGCAACGACATAAAGCAGATAACTCGCAGACAGCACGTCAAAATAGCCGAACCGAAACTCCCGATTCAGGGAAACCAGATAAATGCCGACGATCATCACCGGGAAGATACTCCAGCCGCCGACATAGAGCAGGTTCTTGACAAAAGCGCGGAAAACAACCAGATAATCCGCCGGCTGTAACAGGAACAGAAGCGCATTCACACCCGCAAGCCCCAGCACGATCAGCAGCCCGTAATATTTCTGCCACCGCAAAAACCACCTGCCGCGCAGGAAAATCAGATAGAGGAATTCGGCGCACATCATTCCCAGCAGGAGCACCGCTTTCCCCGGCGTCATAAACAGATAGGGGGAAGAAATCCGCATGGAAAAAACAGTTCGATACAGATAGCCCGCCTGCAGCAGCATCGCAGGCAGCACCAACCACAAAGCGACCTTACTCCCGCGATAAGGAAGCACTGTCAGACACAGAGCGAACATCAAAATGAAAACGCCGCCCTCCACGCGAAGCGTCGACAGCGCAGCGCAAAGAAGCGCCAGTACCGCCAGATCTCCCGCGGTATGATTTGCACGGCGCTCATAAGCATATCCCACCGCCCAGAACATGTAAACCATGAAATAGCTGTTGGACAACGCCCACTTCGAAATGATCAGAAACGGCAGGGACGAAAGCAGGAGCAGCACCGACAGAACGCAGACCGTAAGCCGTGTCCGTTTCGCAAGAGGGGATGTCAGCCGATGAACGCCGACGCCGAAAGCGCCGAGGAGCGAAAAGTTCAGCGCATGCTGCAAGCCGAAGGTCTCATCGAAGCCCAAAAGCAGGGGAAACGTCCCGATGACCGCACGCCCCAGCCCCACATCCGTCAAATAAACGTCAAAGCCTTCCCGTAACCCGCCGTAAGCAACGATACAACGCGGATAGAACCGGAAGAAATACATGGAGTCATTGGACAGACTCACTGTCAGCAGACCGGAAACGGCAAGGATCGCAAGCGCCGACCATAAGGCGAGGATGAGTCCAAGGGCTTTGAAATCGGATCGGTTCCAAATTGCCGCACGCTGCACCGCAAGCAGCGATATCACAGCAAGCAGAACAAAAACTGCGCCAAACGAGAGAAAGAGCGTTTCCACGCGGTAGGGAACGCCGCAGACCAGAAGGAGATAACCCGTCAGCATCAGGACAGCCAGCCCCGCCGGCAGACAGAGGAAACAGGCAAGGATCCCGTCTTTCGTTCCGCGTACAAGGCGCAGCAACAGATAGCCGAACACGCTCAGAAGCACGATAAACGCCCACTGTTTCAGAAAAAACGACAACGTATGCCCTGCAATCAGAGAACGGAGCAGTTCACTTAAATTCATTGCGCCACCTCCCTCTGATAATAGTCATAACTCATGAGATACAACTGTTCCGGCGACTTGGTCCACAGCAGAACCAGTTCCTCGGCTTCCGCCAAATCCTCCGATTGAATGTAGAGTTGCATCGGCTCCTTCCGATCGTCCTCACGGAAGGAATAGGTATAGTAGTAATAGTAATGAAAGTAATTTCCGTATTCTTCCGGAATCTCGTTGATTGCAAAGGAGTTCCGGTACATATCGTTGGTAACGCCGATACTCTCGAAATCGGAACGTTGCACTTCCGTCGGCAGAATTCCGTTCAACTCGTCTCTACACTCCACCTTGGCGCCGAAGAAGCGCAGCAGATTCGCCGCATTTCTGCCATGGTAAATCTTTCCGAGTTCGTGTTCCCAGGGCGCGTTCGGATCGTTCATATCATAGGTCAAATGGTAGAAATCATTCGGCGTGTAAACGGTTTTGTCCTGCAGCAGATACGGCAGGATCGCATCCGGATAACTGCCCTGCGCCAGATTCTTCTCCTGATAGAAGAACTGGTTCACAGTTCTTGCCATCGGCAGGATATCATAGAGCTGCCCAAACGAAAAAAAACCGTTCAGGCAGACCAATACGGCAAGAAAACCGCAAAGAATCCAGGTTCGATGCTTTTTCAGCAGAAGCAGCAGAACTGGCAGGATGCAACAGAATATCAGAATTGGGATTTGCTTCACTTCTTCCGTCCTTTCAGGTAATTCAAGGCGTACAACGCCAGCGTTTTCAGCGTGCGTCTGTTCAGTACACAGTGGATGGCAAACAGCACGATACCGACGGCGGCGGAGAGACCGATATTCTCCGTAAAGGTTGCATATACCGCATAAGCGCAATAAAGAAGCAGAGAAATTGCAAACGTGCGCAGTGGATAGGAAACGGGGTAACACTGCTCCGAAAAACAGGTTCCCGCCAGAAAATACACGATATAGGTTACCGCGGTTGCAAGCGCGGCGCCGACGCCGCCAAGGAGCGGTACGAGCAGAGCGTTCCCGATCAAATTGCAGGCAATGGCAATCAGACTGGCATAATTGAAATAGCGCGGCTTTTTGGTGAATTTCATTCCCTGCCCCGTCATTTCAAACAGAATCGAAAGAACCGGCATCAGGGACAGGAACGGAATGATCCGAATTGCAGCCCTGTATTTTTCTCCGAGGATCAGCACAATGACGCCTCGAAGAATCGTCAGCAGAAACGCTGCTGCGAGCGCCGGAAACTGAACCTTGTTGAACATATCCCGAAAAAAGGGCTTACAGACGTCTTCCGGCTGCTGCTCATATTTCTCCATCGCAACCGGCGCCCAGAATGCCACATAGGTGATCTTAAAGGTCAGCAGAATCGTCATGATCTGCATTGCGGACGAATAGATTCCGATTTCCGCAAAATCACGGAACCATCGGATCGACCACTTATCCATGGACGATAAGAGCCATTCCATCAAAAGCATCGGAATAAAGGGGGTTCCGTACCGCAGCAGTTCCCTCGTCGTAATCTCATGCGTTTCCGCCTTCTGTCCGCGATTGGCGATGAGATAGAAAATGCCGGCAAGCAGCGTCACAATTGCAAGCGGCAAGGTCAGCGCGTACAGAACCACCCTGAAATCGTCTCCGATCAGGAACACAAACAGGATGATAAATGCAATGTAGAGAAGTTTGGAGAGAATATTCAGATTGGAATACAGTTTCCCCTTCTGCTCCATTCGAATCTGAAGAAACAGAAACCGTTCAAAAACGGAAATTACGGTATAACCGATGACAAGCGCCGTAATGTCGTGCGAAGATCGTTCAAACAGCAGCTTGTTGAAGAAATCCGCGCCGCCAAAATAGATCACGGCGAGCATCAGTATCAACAGCACCGGATAGTGCAGACACTGCCGCATCAGACGTTTTCTGTTGACCCCTTCCTGATAGAAGAAACGGATAAAGGACTGATCCAGCCCCAGAATTGCCACAATGTAAATGATCGAAACCGCAGACTGGAACAATGCCGTGCGCCCGTACTCCTCCGTCGACATGACGCGGGTCACCAAAGGCAGCGAAACAAAGCCCAGCAGAAGGACAATAAAATTTCCGTAGAAGAAATCAAGGAAGCTCGCAAGCAAGCCCTGTCTCTTTTCTTTCTGTGCCATAGTTCAACTCCGAAATGCTACTGTTTCTTCGAATCCATCACTTCGTCAATGATGAACGGCGGTCTGTTTCTGCTTGCGTCAAGCGCGCGCCAGACATACTCCCCGATCACGCCGAGCATCAGGAGAATCAGACCGGTCGCAAACAACACCAGGCACATCAGAGAAGACCAGCCCGCGATCGGCTTCTGTGTCACGAAATATTCCACGAAGACTTCGATGATCCAGAGGAACGCAATCAACGCGCAAACGACGCCGACACCGGACATGAAACGAATCGGAAAATAGGAAAAGCTCATCATGGAATCCATCACCAGTTTGAATTTCTTGGACAAGGTCCAGCGCGATTTCCCGATTTCTCTGTCCTTCCTGTGAAAATAGACCCGATCCGTCCGGAAACCCGCCCAGAGAATCTGCAAGGTCAGCGCGGAATTCTTCTCGTCCAGCATTTCGATCACCCGGATCACCTTTCGATCCAGAAGATAGCAATCGAAGCCGCCCTCCGGCATATTCCTGTCAATGTATCTGCGCACAATGGAATAATAGAGGTTTGCAAAGAATTTCTTGACCCGTCCCTCGTCTCTTTCCTGCCGCACCGCAAGAACAACCTGATTCCCCTCTTTCCAACTCTCGTACATTTCAAGGATCAGAGAGGAGTCTTCCTGCAGATCCGCCTGCTTCGTTACCGCGCAGTCTCCGCTGCATTCCGTCAGTCCGGCAAGGATCGCCGCATGTTCTCCGAAATTACGGGAGAGTTTCACACATTTGACACGATCATCCATGGCGCGGATCAGATCGGAAGAGCGTCGTGTAGGGAAAGAGTGTACGTCCTGGT
>CAZNCH010000003.1:0-20002 GCA_964571555.1 uncultured Lachnospiraceae bacterium
GGAGTCCTACCGTCGTAAACATTCTGAAAACGGAGCATCCGTCGATGCAGGCGGATTCAAAGAGTTCATTCGGAATCCCCTCAAAGAACCCGACCAGAATATAGATCGTGATCGGCAGCGAAAACGTAATGTACGGAATGATAATTCCAATCAGCGAATTGCTCAGTTTGATTTTGGAAAACTGAACAAAAAGCGGAATCAATACGCAATGTACCGGTATCATCATACCGATCATGAAATAAATCAGACACAGTTTCGACAGTTTCCAGCGAAGTCTTGCGATCGCAAATGCCGCCATGGCTCCGATCACCATGGCGATCACCAGAGTGATCACGCAGACAATCAGGGAGTTCAGCGTTGCCCTGCCAAGGTTCCCCATGGTCCATGCATAAGTATAGTTCTCCCACATGATCTTCTTGGGGAAAGCCCACGGGGAGATCATCAGCGTCTTGTCGTCCTTCAACGAAGTCATAACCACCCACAGAATCGGGAGAAGATAAATCAGTACCAGAAAGATCAGAAAGACGTAGATCACGGCGCTGACAGCTTTGGAACGTTTATTTGTTGCACTGATCGTAATTTCTCTGCTCATGTCAGCCCCTCCTACATATCGTAACTTTCGACTTTGATGAATTTGTTGATCACCAGCGTCATAATCAGACACAACGCTATCAGCACTACACCGATCGCCGAAGCGTAACCCAATTTATTGAATTTGAAGCCCTGTTCGTACAGATGCGTCGCAAGGACGTCCGCGCGGTGGCTCAGGAAGCCTTCCGGTATCATATTGTAGATCAGATCGAAGAACTTGAGCGAACCGATGGCGTTTAAGGACATTGCGGTTGCAATCATCGGTCTGATCAGCGGAAGCGTCACATGCCAAAACGCCTTGGATCTGGAGCAACCGTCAATGTACGCCGCTTCGTAAATATCCTTGCTGATGCCGGAAATCTGCGCCATATAGAGCATCATCGACTGCCCGACATACTGCCAGAGCGCAACGAAGGAGATCACGACGATCGGCAGAATGATATAACCCTTCGTATCATAGAGCCAACCCGGACCCTGCGTACAGTCCGCAAGGAAACCGAGGGAAGCCAGCATCTGATTGATTCCGACCTTCGGCGTAAACACAAACATCCAGAGAAGACCGAGCGCAGCGGACGACAGCACGCAGGGGAGATAATAGATGTTCTTGAACAGATCTCTGCCCTTTTTAATATTCGTGAGCAGGGCTGCGAGGAGCAATCCCATAATCAACTGCGAGATACAGGAAAACAACATGAAGAAAATGGAGTTCCTGAGTGCGAAGCGCATCGTTTTATCCTTGGTAAACAGCCTGATATAGTTATTGAAGCCGACAAACTTCGGAGCAGCCGTCACCTTATAGTTGCAAAGAGAATAATAGATCGCTCTCCCCATCGGAATCAGCAGAACCGCGGTAAACAGAAGGAATGCAGGAGCGATAAAAAGAATAATTGCCTTTTTGTTTCGTAACAGTTTATCCATAGAAACCCCCATTAGAAAGGTCAGCACCCGATTGGGGTGCTGGCCTTTGTAAAATATCATTCAGAAAGAATCTTACCAAACATTTTCCTCATAGTAATCCTGGATCGGATCGAGCGCCGTCTCGGGGTCTTCGCCCTTGAAGATTTCCACGAAACAGTTGTCGAAAATAGAGCCCGCTTCTGTATCATACAGCGACTCATTGTAGAATCCGAAGGTTGAGGACGCATTCTTGAAGATATCCATGACATAAGCAAGTTCCGGAGGAGCAACCGCCATATCGTATTCCACGTTGGTTACGGGGATCTTGCCGCCAACCTCTGCTGTGTACTTCTGCGCGGTCTCATCGACGAAATACTTCATCAGCGCAACTGCGCCTTCCGGACAGTCAGATGCTGCGCTCATGCAGAGAGAGTCGGATTTCGCGATAATTCTGTTCGCATCCGGGTTCCCGCCTTCCACTGCGGGGAATGCGAATACGCCGACCTTTTCGGCAAAGCCTTCTTCGCAGGAACCGTTGATCTGACCGATTGCCCAGGAACCCTGAATCAGGATTGCCGCTTCACCGTTATAGAACGCGGCGGTTGCAATATCGTTGTCGTCGCCCGCTGCCGTAGGCTGGAAGTATTTGGATAACTGCTGAATCTGCAGACCGGCGTTGATAACCTTCGGATCCTTCCAATCTGTCTTATGTTCCTTCACATCATTCAGCACAAGACCGTTTCTGTCACACAGATAACCCGCTACCATGGATAAGCACCAAGCCGTACCTGCGGAAATCGTGATCGGCGTATAGCCCTTGTCCTGTAATTTCTGACAGGAAGCGAGGAACTCGTCAAAGGTCTTCGGAACTTCTGCGCCTGCATCCGCGAACATTTCCGTATTATAGAATACGCATGCTGCTGCGATGTTCAGGGGAATCGCCATGATTCCGTCGGGATATGTGCCACCCGCAAAGACTGCATCGGAAGTAAAGGTATCTTTCCATCCGTCAGCCGCAAGATACGCATCCATCGGAGCTGCGATGCCGGTGGTCGCGTAGTCGTTCATGTTCGCACCCGGAGATACGATAAAGACGTCCGGTGTGTCGCCGGAAGCAACCAGCGCGTTCAGCTTGGTGTAGTACTCTTCGAGATTCGTCGTGATCGGAGTACAGTGATAAACGCCTTCGTAATCCTTGTTGAATCTGTCGACGGAATCCTTGTAGCCCTTCGTAATCAAGTCCTCGGATACCTCAAGATCATCCCATACCATAAAGGTGATCTCCTGCACGCTGCCGCCATCTGCCGCAGGCTCTGCTGCAGGTTCCTGCGCAGGGGCTTCTGCCTCTGTTTCCGCAACCGCCTGACCATCCACAGGCGCTGCTGTCTCCGCACTGCCGCAACCGGCGAGCAAGCTCATGGTCATTGCTGCGCAGAGGACGATTGCCATAACTTTTCTCAGCTTCATATTACATTACCCTCCCTTAAAAAATGATTAAAAATGTGAATCATAAACCAACACCTTTATCATAGATGAGATTGATCCGTCCTACCATTCAATTCTTGCTATTTGACTATAAATTATTGCTAAAATTTAAGTAGTTTTCGAATTGGTAAACATAACTTTTTGTCAAAAAATACAGTTTTGTATGTTGTTTTCTATACATTTTGCATAATTCAAAGCTTTGTCTTGATTTTAACTCCGGAATAAAGTATTTTATTACTAGGAATATGGTATGATTTTTCCGAACTGAAATAGCACGATTTATGATGAATTTCGTACAATTTTGATTCAATTTGCAACGAAGTCAGCGGGGACGCCATGATCAAGATTCTTGAGGGAACCAAAGAAACCGTATGTTTTGAAGAACGTTCGCCCTTTATGCTCTTTGATAATGACGAGTACGAATTATATCCGAAACACTGGCATACGCCGCTTGAAATCATCATGCCGACCGAGGGGAGTTACGATGTGGAGATTTCGAAAGTCCTCTTTCACCTGAAACAGGAAGACATTCTGATCATCGCCCCCTGCGCGCTCCATGAATGCAAGGCTTGCAAGGGCAAGCGGATTATCTTTCAGGCGGACACCCAGATTGCATTGATGTTTCAGGAACTGGAATCCATCTTTTCATTCATCAACCCCGCCATTGTAATTACAAAGGAAGACTATCCGTCCTGTCACGAAACGCTTGTCGGTCTGCTTTGCCACATACGGGACGAATACATCAACAACCATCCGCTCAAGGATGCGGCGATCTGCTCCGATCTGTTGAATTTCCTGGTCACTTTCGGCAGGGCCTATACCTCTCCTCCGAATCGGTTCAAGGATATCAAGCCGAACAAGAAGCAGGAATATCAGGACAAGTTCCTCTCCGTATGCAACTATATCAACGAACACTGCACCGAAGATCTCTCCTTGGAACAAATGGCGGATATGGTGGGTTTCTCCAAATATCACTTCAGCCGCCTGTTCAAAGAGTTCACCAATACCTCTTTCTATAAATATTTAAATGTACGGAGGATCATCCTTGCCGAACGGCTGCTCATGGATCCTCAAATCAACGTGACGGAAGCTGCTGTCAGATCCGGTTTCAACAGCATTTCCGCCTTTATGCGGATGTTTAAGATTGTAAAAGGCTGTACCCCTACCGAATTCAGGAAGATGTACAGCAACTGATACACTCTTAAATTTATTTCTTCCTACCGAAGTGCTCCGTCTGCCTCGGAGCACTTCACTCCAAAAAGAGACGGGAATCCCCGTCTCTTTTATTACATATTTTTATTTTAATGGATTCACCTTTCTCAATGCGTTTTATTTCCCTGTTTCATTTCCCATTGAGTTTCCGCGACGGCTTCCACCCGTTATAAATAATCGGAAATCACAGAGGAAGCGCCGACCGGTCCATAAAGGATCAATGACAAATCATCCCCGGACACCTCATTCAAAATATAAGGTTTCGCCGGCTGAAATGACGAACTGCTTTCCGCTGTTTTCAAGAAAGACCTTCGTGGCGCTCGGATTATAGACACAAGCCTCATCCGCCGTATGGACGAGCCCTCTTGCCGCGTCCAGATATTCCTTGATCTCGATATTCGTCGCGAACCAGACGTCCTCACATTTGGAAACTCGTTGGCAGAAACGTTCGATATGCTCCCATTTGTTCTGCCGCGCGAACTCGTAACTGTGTCCCCAGACATAGAACAGCGCAAGTCTCCGATAAGGGGGCAGCTGCTCGAATTCTTCCAGTTTCAGGAACACGTCATCATGATGGCAGGTCGGATGCCAACGTAGGAAATCCAGCGGCAGGTTGAAATGCATGGTACTCTCAACCGTTCTGGAATACTCCATTCCCGCCGTTTTCGCAATTGCCGCAACATCATCCGAGAATTCTCCGTATGGATAGGACATTCCGCGTATCGGATAGTGCGCGAGCCTCTCCAGCGCTCTTTTATCCTCGAGCAGTTCATTTAAGGTCTGCGTGCCGGACAGATCGGAGAAAAAGGGATGGTGTACGCTATGGCAGGAAATTTCATGTCCGGCATAAAGCGTCTCTACTTCTTCCGCATCAATATAAGATTCACATTCATTCGCGGTGCCAAAATTCCCGGAATTCAAATGAAAGGTCGCTTTCAGCGAATACTTGTTAAAAAGCGCAACCAGTCTTCGGTCATGCTCCGTTCCGTCGTCATAACTGAAAGTCAATGCTTTCTTCTTCCCGTGCGGGAATACAAATCGATAGCCCATTCGCCTGCCCTTTCCGGGACTTCTATCCTAAGCGGATCAGTCCTCAATATCCTCGCTGGCCGCTACAGCGGAAATGATGGAAGTAACCGCCGCAACCACGACAGCAACTACGATCACAATAAATACAATCAACACAAACAGTCCCATAATATCCTCCTAAATCACTATTTTCTTCATTTTACCACATTCATTTCGGATTTACCATAATTCCGGTCTTCCGCTCACGCTTCCTGCTGAAAGATTGCCTTCTTCCAGTCCGGATCCCTGCTCGTATCCAGACGCAACTCGATCCGATCGATCTCAAAGCCGTCCGAACCGTAGAACAGTTTCAGAAAATGATTCGCTCCCGCAGCATAACCCATTTCTCTGACTTCAACGGCGCTTCTCCCGTTCAGCCCCGGCGTATTCATCGTCAGTTTGAAGATGTTGTCGAAGAAGACGGTCACCGAAAGCTGCGCCAACGCATCCAGATCGGATCGAATATAGAAGACCACATCATAGAAGCCGGTAGCAAAATCAGTGATGCCGACCTGTTCCGAAGTGCGGGCAGCCGGATGCAGATCCTCTCCCGGAATGGTCACCAGTCCGTCCCGCATTGCATAGTACTTCATTCCCATAGTCGGCGTATCCTCGCGGTCACGTTGTTCCATTGCTTCCGTTTCCGCAGGATCGATCCTGCCTTCCATACGAAGCAACGCCTGACTCTTCAAAAGATATGAGAAAATATTCATTGCATTTCGCTGCAACATTCCTCTCGTTAAGTAACCTTCCGCAAGCTTTGCCCCCACATCATCCTTTTCCGGATTCTCAAGGCTGTTGTTCACCAGCATATAGAGATCGTTCTGGGCGCGTACCATCGGTGCTTTTACCTGCACGTCGGAAGGTCGGTTCTCATAGTTTGCGCTCGCCCACCAGTCGGACATCACGATACCGTCAAACGCCCATTCTTTCCTCAAGATCGTCGTATTGAGATCATAACTTCCCGCCGTCCACAGCCCGTTGACCGAGCCGTACGTCGTCATCACGGAACGTGCGCCGCCCTCTTTCACGGCAATCTCAAAGCCTTTGAGATAAATCTCTCTCAAAGCCCTCTGCGAAATCACGGAATCCGAGAATCTTCTGGCGCTTTCCTGATTATTGCCTGCAAAATGCTTGATCGTGGAAGCAACGCCGCTCTTCCACATGCCGCGCACCTGAGCTGCGGCAATCTTGCCGGTCACAACGGGATCTTCCGAGAAATACTCGAAATTACGTCCGTTGAGCGGATGTCTGTGAAGATTCATCCCCGGACCCAAAAGGGAATCAATCCGATTCAACCGCAGTTCTCTTCCCAACATGGCAAAAAGGTCTTCCGAAATCTCTTCGTTGAAAGAGCAGGCAAAAATCGCGCCGTTGGGGAGCGAAAACGCCTTCGTGCCGCAGTCCATTCGAATGCCGGACGGACCGTCCGCACAACATGCCACCGGAACGCCCAACGCTTTGAGCGCATCCGTCACACCGCCGAAAGCGCCCGCCGTACCGGGCGTCACCTTCGGCGAACACATTCCCTCGCCGCGGAAGATCGCAATCAGATCTTCATCTTTCACCTGTGCGGTAAAATCACGCAGACTGACCTTGCCGTCATACACATCGATCAGTCGCTTGCCTTGGTCACCGGTATAGGGGATCTCCTCCGGCAGCTCTGCCTGCACCCTCTCGTCCAAAGAAACGGTTCGCAAAGGCGTCTCTTCGAAGCCCACCTCGTAACCGTCCGCCAACCGAATCGGACGCATGCGTCGAAACGCCCGCGTCGGGGCGTAAGCCTCCGACAACTGCTCCACAATTTCTTCTTTCTGGCGATATTCTCCAACGGGAACGGCGCTTTGCACGTCGCCGCCGACATAGACCGTATAGAGTCCTTCTTCCAGCACGAAAGCGTTCTTCGCAACCGCGCCCGCATCATCAAAACCGGCAAAGATCGCTTTCTGGATTCTGATTTCCAGCCGCTGCGTTTCTCCCGGCTGCAAAACTCCGGTTTTCGCAAAGCCCGCCAATTTCCGTACCGGCTGCCCCAGTTTGCCCTGCGGGCACGAAAGATAAACCAGAACCGCATTCTTACCGGCATGGGTTCCGGTGTTGGTCACATCCGCGCTGATATACAGTTCCTTCTCCGTCACCCATTCGAGGGCTGCCGACACGTCAAAAGTCGTATAGGATAAGCCGAAGCCGAAAGGAAACATCACACGATCCGGCGCAAAGGTTTCAAAATACCGATAGCCCACATAGATATCTTCCGCATAGAAATTCCTCACCTGATCTCCGAAATAGGCATCCGACGGATAATCCTGCACGGAAAAAGCAATCGTATCCGCAAGACGTCCCGACGGAGAAACCTCTCCGAGCAGCAGATCCAGCACACCGTTTCCTCCTTCCTGCCCGCCCTGCCAGATATAGAGTACGGCGTCCGCATCGCAATCGTTCATCCAGTTCATGTCAATGATATTCCCGACATTGAGCAGCACCACCGTCCGTTTTGCATGCGCACTCACCAGTTGAAGCATTTCTTTCTCCGTATCGGTGAGAAGGAAACTGCCCGCGCCGGAATTGTTGTCCTGATCCTCTCCAGCCGTCCGTGCAATCGTTACGACGGATACATCGGAACTTTCCGCGATCTCAAGCATCCGAGCCGTCACCGGCATTTCCTGCTGGCTCCACGGAACCGTTCCCCAACCGTTTCCGGCGTCAAACGGATGCATCTGAATCCAGTCCTCATAGATTCCGATCAATTCGGTGTTCAGCTTGATTTTCTCCGTTTCTTTTAACGCATCCAGAACGGATACCACATAACTTGTATTCACCAGTCCGCCGGAGCCCAGACCGCTCTTATAATAATTGAAATTCCCTCTTCCGAATAAAGCCACGCTCTCCCCGTGGCGAAGCGGCAACGCTTCCCGCTGATTCTTCAGCAGCACGCAGCCTTCCGCGACCGCGCTGCGCGCAAGCAGCGCATACTGCTCCATGTTCAGTGTGTAGTTCTCCATCTCATCCCTTTCAAACATAATTGGCATTGATTTTTTGTGTAAGGATATTATAAGATATAATCATAAATTAGAAAAGAAACTTTTACGGAGTTTAGCAAGATGATTATCGGTCAGATTCCTGATGGTTCGCCCATCGAAATCACCATCACTTCCGGAGAGAAAAAAGCGATCCTTTCCACCGTTTCCAGAAGTTCCTCCAATACAACGGATACCAAGTTGATCCACAATTTTCAGAAGAAATACAGATATGCGAGCGCAACCCTTGCGGACGTCATTGAGAAGAACGGCAAATACGTCGGTTTCCATACGGAAAGTTCCGCTTCTTCCATCATCGTTTCTTCCGTAGTGGATCAAAAGCCCTATCAGTGGAAGGACGCCAGAATCATCACCGCTGTGTTCAAGAAGCAGGTCTATCACTTAATCATGTCCAATCAGGATGTACGCGAATGCAACCGGCGCGGCAGTTTCAGACAATGGGTCGGAAGTCAGGGAACCTTAAAGATCGGTCTTGCGCCCGGTTCCAGAGATGTGCTGGTGAAGGATCTGAGTACTTCGGGAATCGGTCTGATCGTAGACCCGCTCCCCGACCGACCGACGCCGAAAATCGGCGACGTCGTCCTGATCAATTTCACCGACAACATCGGGGGTTCCGGGTCTTCCAGAGAATTCAGTTTCAATTTGAAGGCAACCGTCTGCAGAACCGCGGAGGAAACCAGAGGACGTACCATCTTAGGCTGCAAATTCGCCGGGAGCAACGAGAGTGTCAGCGCCTATATCAACATGAAGCAAACCGCACACAAGAACAACAGCCGAGCCTAACCGTAACTCCGTCTGCACGCCGTTTTCCAAACGCCGGAACGGTAACGCAGGATGAAAAAGGTCATTCGACAGAACCAGTCGACAAGCATGCCCATCCAGACGCCGACCGCGCCCAGATTCAAATGAATCCCGAGAATTACGCTGAGACCGATTCGAAAGACGATCATGGACGCCACGGACACGACCATTGTGAACCGGACGTCGTTGCAGGCACGCAGCATATTCGGCAGGACGAAGGCTGCCGGCCAACAGAGGATTGCGAATCCGTTATGCAGCATCACCAGCAGAAAGGCAAGATCGGTCGCCGCTTCTCCGAGCCCGAACAGCACAAGGATGTATTTGAGCAGGGATAAGAGCGTAATATTCTGGATCGCAGTGAAGAGATAGGCGATCCCCATCATTTTCTTCGTGTAATAGCGAACCTGCGCCTCGCTTCCCGCACCGACGCACTGACCGATGACCGTGATCATGGCGAGATTCATTCCCTGACCGACGATACAGCCGATGGCGTCCAAACTGTTTGCCACGCCGTTTGCCGCAATTTGATAAGTTCCGAAACCCGAAATGATGCTGACCACTACGACACGTCCCAGTTGAAAGATCCCGTTTTCGATCCCGCTCGGGATCGCGATATAAAAGATTCTGCGGATCATCCGCAAATCCGGTCGATATTTTCCCCGATCCAAATGAATTGACAGGTTCTGATTCCTCAAAAGCGCAATGATGATGATACTTGCGATCACACGCGAAATGAGGGACGGAACCGCAACGCCCGCCACGCCCTTGTGCAGCACGTAGATACCGATCGCATTTCCGACAACGTTGATCATATTCATCAGAATCGATACGCGAAACGTGATTCCGGAATTCCCCATGGAGCGGAACAGCGCCGCGCCTGAATTATAGAGTGCCAGAAAGGGATAGGAAAGCGCCGTAATAAAGAGATATTTCAGCGCCGCATGCATGACGTCCGCTTCGATCTTTCCGAACAAAAGTCTTAAGATCGGTTCCCGAAAAAGAACGATGAGCGTCGTCAGAAACACCGTGATCGCCGTCACCGACCAAACCAGCTGCTTTGCCGTCTTGCAGGCTTCTTTCTTATGTCCGGCGCCGATGTACTGGCTTGCGACCACCGCGCCGCCGGTCGCAAATGCGGCAAGCACGCTGATGATGAGGTAGTTGAACATATCCACCAGCGATACGCCGGAGATTGCCGCCTCACCCGCCGATGAAATCATGATCGTGTCCGCGAGCCCGACGGTAAAGGCAAGCGCCTGCTCCGCAATCAGCGGCACAATCAGCTTCCGCAATGCAGTTTTGTCAAACAGTTTCCCGACTTCTTCCATGTCGTTCATTTTACTCCACATCACCGGGTTACGCAATCAGGGAATCCATCGCTCTTTTTCGCCGATGATTTTTACGGAAAAAGAGGCTGCCGCATCAGCGACAGCCTCAAAACAATTCAATTCAGCCCATCCGAATTACTTGTAGAGATCTACCATTCTCTGCAAATGCTCGTAACGAGCCTTTGCGACTTCTTCGGATTCCTTGAAGAGTCTCTCGGCTCTTTCCGGGAACGGCTTCACAAGACGGGTGTAACGCGCTTCGTTGTTCAGGAAGTCCTGATAGGTTCCGTCGCCCGGCTTGGAGGTTAATGTAAACGGATTCTTACCCTCTTTCTTGAGATCCGGATTGAAGGAGAAGAGGTTCCAGTAACCGGAAGCAACCGCCTTCTTCATCTCATCCTGACAATGGTTCATGCCGCCCTTGGCAATGCCGTGAAGTTCACAGGGCGCATAGCCGATGATCAGCGAAGGACCCTTGTAAGCTTCCGCCTCTTTGATCGCCTTGACCGCCTGAGACGGGTTCGCACCGAGTGCGATCTGTGCAACATAGACATAACCGTAGGTCATTGCGATTTCCGCAAGGGGCTTCTTGCTGATTTCCTTACCGGCTGCAGCGAACTGACACACTTCACCGATATTGGAAGCCTTGGAAGCCTGACCGCCTGTGTTGGAGTACATCTCGGTATCGAAGACCATGATGTTGACATTCTCGCCGGAAGCAAGGACATGATCGAGTCCGCCGAAGCCGATATCGTAAGCCCATCCGTCGCCGCCGAAGATCCATACGGATTTCTTGGAGAGGAATTCCTTCTTGGTCAGGATCTCTGCCGAAGCGTCGCAGCCTGCCGCTGCCGCCTTTTCAAGTTCAGCCACCAATGCTTTGGTTGCTGCGGCGTTCTCCTTGGTGTTGTCCTGCGTATCCAGGTACTTCTGAGCCGCTTCCTTGAATTCCGCGCTTGCTTTGTCGGAATGCATCGCTTCTTCCACCTTGCCGATCAACTGTTCTCTGATGTACTTCTGACCGACTTCCATACCGAAACCATGCTCGGCGTTGTCCTCGAACAGGGAGTTCGACCATGCCGGTCCCTGTTTGGAATCTTTGTGTACCGTATATGGCGAAGTTGCCGCCGGATTGCCCCAGATGGAGGAGCAGCCGGTTGCATTGGAAATATACATCTGTTCACCGAACAACTGCGTAATCAGTCTCGCATAAGAAGTCTCGGCGCAGCCTGCACAGGAGCCTGAGAACTCAAGCAGCGGCTGGTTGAACTGCGAACCCTTCGGTGAGAAGTCGTTGAGCCCGATCTCTTTCTTGCCGACATTGGCAACGAGGTAATCGAATACCGGCTGCTCTGCCGCCTGAGACTCCTGCGGAACCATCGTGATTGCCGCAGCGGGACATACGGTGATACACTCGCCGCAACCCATACAATCGAGCGGGGTAACGGACATTGCGAACTTGTACTCGGAAGCCTTCGGCTTGGTATCCGCCAGTTTGATCTGCGCGGGCGCTGCCTTCACTTCGTCCTCGCTCAGCAGGAACGGACGGATCGTTGCGTGCGAACATACAAACGCACAACTGTTACACTGAATACACTTCGTCTGATCCCAGCAGGGAACCATTACCGCGGTACCGCGCTTCTCGTAAGCGGAAGCGCCGGTAACGAACTGACCGTCCGCGCAATCCGCGAAAGCGGAAACCGGAAGGGAATCGCCATCCATCTTGGAGATCGGAAGCAGCATGTCGTTCACCAGCTTCACAACTTCCGGACGACCCGTGACCTCCTTTGCCGGAGCATCCGCTTCCGGGTTCTTCCAGGAAGCGGGAACCTCTACCTTATGGATCGCATCAAGACCTGCGTCAATCGCCTTGTAGTTCATTTCTACCACGGCGTCTCCCTTTGCGGAGTAAGACTTCTTCGCAGCCTGTTTCATGTAATCTACCGCCTGATCAATCGGCATAACGTCTGCAAGTTTAAAGAATGCGGACTGCAAAATGGTATTGGTTCTCTTGCCCATGCCGATCTCGATTGCCTTGTCGATCGCATTGATGGTGTAGAGCTGGATATTGTTGTCAGCGATATACTTCTTCGCTTCCGCGTTCAGATGTCCGAACAGTTCCTCATCGCTCCACTGGCAGTTGATCATGAATACGCCGCCGGGCTTCACATCCTGCACCATCTTCATCCCCTGAATCACATAAGCGGGATTGTGGCATGCTACGAAGTCAGCCTGATTGATATAATAGGAACTCTTGATCGGGTTGTCACCGAAACGCAGGTGAGAAATGGTGATACCGCCGGTCTTCTTGGAGTCATACTGGAAATATGCCTGGATATATTTGTCGGTGTGGTCGCCGATGATCTTCGTGGAGTTCTTGTTCGCGCCAACCGTACCGTCGCCGCCAAGACCCCAGAACTTGCATTCTTTCGTTCCCGGAGCGGAAACGATCGGAGCGGGCTTCACCTCAGGTAAACTCAAGTTCGTCACGTCATCCACGATACCGATGGTGAATCTTTCCTTCGGCGCATCCTTCTCCAGTTCGGTGAATACGGCGAAAACGCTGGACGGAGGGGTGTCCTTGGATCCCAGACCGTAACGACCGCCGGTTACGATGATATCGTTCATGCCCGCTTCACGCAGGGTTGCAACGACATCCAGATACAGCGGCTCGCCGAGGGAACCGGGTTCTTTGGTACGGTCGAGAACAGCGATCTTCTTCACTGTCTTCGGCAGAACCTTGAGGAAGGAATTCGATGCCCAGGGACGATACAGGCGAACCTTGATCAGACCGACCTTCTCCCCCTTTGCAGTCAGATAGTCGATGACTTCCTCTGCAACGTCGCAGAAAGAACCCATACAAATGATCACGCGCTCCGCATCTGCCGCACCGTAGTAGTTAAACAAATCATAATCCGTACCGAGCTTCTCGTTCACTTTTTTCATGTATTTCTCAACCACTGCGGGAAGCGCATCATAAACATTGTTGCATGCCTCGCGGTGCTGGAAGAAAATATCTCCGTTCTCATGAGAACCTCTTGCTGCCGGATGTTCCGGATTCAGCGCGTGCTTACGGAATTCCTCTACCGCATCCATCGGGCACATTTCCTTAAGGTCTTCGAAATCCCATGTTTCGATCTTCTGGATCTCATGAGAGGTACGGAAGCCGTCGAAGAAGTTCAGGAACGGAACCTTACCCTCTAAGGAAGCAAGATGCGCAACCGGACTCAAATCCATCACTTCCTGCGGATCGGATTCACAGAGCATTGCGAAACCGGTCTGACGGCAGGCATATACGTCACTGTGGTCACCGAAGATGTTCAGTGCGTGTGTCGCAACGGTTCGTGCGGATACGTCGAAGACGCAGGGAAGCTGCTCGCCGGCGATCTTGTACATATTGGGGATCATCAGAAGAAGACCCTGGGACGCCGTAAAGGTTGTCGTCAGAGCGCCGACTGCCAGAGAACCGTGAACCGTGCCTGCAGCGCCTGCTTCAGACTGCATCTCTACGACCTTCACCGTACTGCCGAAAATATTCTTCAGACCTGCTGCCGACCACTGGTCAACAATGTCTGCCATCGGACTGGACGGCGTAATCGGGTAAATACCGGCAACTTCGGTGTAGGCGTACGCCACGTGAGCCGCTGCGGTATTCCCATCCATAGACTGTTTTTTTCTAGGCATTAAAATATTCCTCCTTTTATCTAATGGGACTTTCCCATACATTCTGTATCAGTTTAGCACTTTTCGTAATTCAAGTAAATGAATCTGCGGCGAAATTCATAAAAAGTTTCGTAATTCTTTCGCTTTCTCCCGTTTTATGTCTCACTCTGCACCGTTACGATCTCCGTGCTGCTCTCCCTTCTTTCCCGCCATCTCAAAATACTGCAATACATCATTTGAGATCAATTACGCCGAATCCCGACAGATAGAACAAACGATACACTTTGGCACGGCGAATCCGGCGAAAATTCTGCATAGGCGCGTTTCAGCGCCCAAGCGGATTTCTTCGCATCAGGATTCGCCGAGACGAAGTTTATGATATAATGGTTTCATGGATAGCGAATGGGAGAAACGCACTTACATTGCAATCGATCTGAAGTCCTTTTATGCCTCCGTAGAGTGTACGGAACGGGGGCTGGATCCGCTGACCGCAAATTTGGTCGTCGCAGACGCCACCCGCACCGAGAAAACGATCTGTCTGGCAGTCTCCCCCGCTCTGAAAGCCTACGGGATTCCGGGACGACCCAGACTGTTCGAAGTCGTGCAGCGCGTACGGGAAGTCAACAGGGGACGCAAAGAGCAGGACCGGATAACCTACATCACAGCGCCGCCCCGTATGGCGCTCTACATGGAATACAGCACGCGTATCTATAATATTTATCTGAAATACGTTGCACCGGAGGACATCCACGTTTATTCCGTCGACGAGGTTTTCATCGACGTCACGCAATATCTGATTCTCTATCAGAAAACCGCCCATGATTTTGCCATGGAAATGATACGCGACGTCCTGCACACCACCGGAATCACTGCAACGGCGGGCATCGGGACGAATCTGTATTTGAGCAAAATCGCAATGGATATCGTCGCCAAACGCATGCCCTCGGATGCGGACGGCGTCCGGATCGCGGAACTGGACGAATACAGTTACCGCAGACAACTCTGGAACCACAGACCGCTGACCGATTTCTGGCGCATCGGCAGAGGAATCGCGAAGAAGCTGGAAGCCAACGGCCTATATACCCTCGGAGACGTCTGCCGCTGCTCGATCGGAAATGAAAACGATTATTATAACGAGGATCTGCTTTATCGGCTTTTCGGCGTCAACGCGGAGCTTCTCATCGATCACGCCTGGGGCTTCGAGAGCTGCACCATGGAACAGATCAAGCAGTACCGTCCGGAATCCAATTCCATCAGCAACGGACAGGTGCTCTCCGAGCCCTATGAATTCGACAAAGCGCGTCTTGTAGTCTGGGAGATGACGGACAACCTGGTCCTCGACCTCGTAGCCAAGCATCTGAAATGCGACCAACTGATCCTGACCGTCGGCTATGATATCGAGAACTTAACGGATCCCGAAAAGGCGAAAGCCTATCAGGGACCCATTGTCTCCGATCAGTACGGGCGCCTGATTCCGAAAGGAAGCCACGGCAGTGTCCAGCTTGGCAGATTCACCTCTTCTACAACGCTCATCGAAGAAAAAATGATGCAGCTGTTCGACCGAATCGTTGACCCGCAGCTCACGGTCAGGCGGATGTATGTCGTGGCGGGTCACGTTCTGCGGGAAAAGGACGCCGCCAAAGCGAACGAATTCACACAGATGGATCTGTTTACCGACTATGGGATAACCGCAGCATCGGTCGCCGCACCTTCCGCCGAGAAAAAAGAACGATCGAGAGATTGGGAAGAAAAGGAACGCAAAATGCAGAAAGCGATGCTTTCCATCAAACAGAAATACGGCAAAAACGCGATTTTAAAGGGCACGAACCTGCAGGAAGGCGGCACGGCAATGGAACGGAACCGCCAGATCGGCGGGCACAAAGCCTAGTACGGCAGGGACGGCAGCACCGCCTTGAAACATGAGAAGCAGAAAACAGGAAGTACAGGAAATAGAAAAGCGCAGGAAATAGAAGAAGCATACAAAGCGCACGAAGAAAGGACGCCGTGAGGTAAGGAGCATGCCGAAGCGAACGGAAACGCAAAAATACGACGATATGCTTGAGATGGAACATCCGATCAGCATCAAACACCCGCGCATGGACGCGCTGAACCGAGCCGCACAGTTTGCGCCCTTTGCCGCGCTGACCGGTCTGGATGATGCAATAGAAGAAACCGATCATGCACACAGGGAATTTGTGCAAAATGCCGATGAGCGGATTCCTTACCTGGGTTAAACCCTTGAATTTATCCTAACTTCGTCAATGTGCACAATATTTTATTTGTGATTTGTGTATATTGCACAATAGCGATGGTGTGATATACTGAAACTGTAGAAAAGATAAAGCATGGCTCGTTTCAGAAGGAATTCCAAAGAGAATTCGGACGAGCGCAATTCAAACCCAAAGGAGGTAGAATTCAATGAAAATTTCAAACATCAGCAACGTAGACAAATTCTTTCAGGTCATCGATTCCTGTAAAGGAAAGGTTGAACTGGTAACCGGAGAGGGCGACAGACTGAATCTGAAGTCCAAATTATCTCAGTTCATCACTCTGACCAATATCTTCAATCCCAACGGCGAAGTAAGACCCGAGATTCCCGAAATCGAACTTGTGGCTTACGATGCAGACGATGTGGAGCGCTTGATCAACTTTATGATGATGGGCTGATTCCCGACGGATTGACTTCTTTCGAGAAGAAATGCAACAAACGAACATAAATCGCACCCGACCATACGTCAGGTGCGATTTTCTTTGTATTCATATCACTGTCATTGTTCTTCCGCTTTCGGATTCAACTGCGTCAACTGCCGGAAATACAATTCATGCGTCCTCTCATATTCCCGGTTGAATTCGCTGTCGCTCCCCTGATGCAGCGAAGAAATATAGGTATGCGAAATGTTTGCCGTCTCGGGACGCACCCTGTTGATGGTGGCAACGCCGATATTGGAGCAGGTGTTGGAAACACGCTCTATGTTGGTCAGTATCTCCATCAGCAAAATCCCGGCTCTGATACTGCAGCTTCCCTCACGCAGCCTTGACAGATGATTGTCATGCAAGGTCTGTATCAGATCGTTCATGACTTCTTCAAGCGGTTCGATATGATACGCGCTCTCGATATCACGTTTCTCAAATGCAATTTTAGCGTCGTCCATGATGGATTTGAGCAGCAATCTGGTCAGGGATAGTTCTTTCAGCACAGTTTCTGTGAACGTCACCTTTTCCGTTTCTTTCCTGTGCGCCGCTTCCGCGATATAAACCGCATAGTCGCCGAGGTGTTCGAACTCCGACACCAGTTTATGATATTGCCTCAGAATACGGATGAAATTTTCCTCCGTCACATAGGGCGAGAGTTTCACCAAATAATTATCCACGCAGTCCGTCAGTCGGTCGACGTCTTCCTCGTTTTCCAGAATCTCCTTATAAACTTCTTCCTTATAATTCTCAATGAGCCCTAACGCTTTATTGATACTCTCCGCGGAGAGTTGGAACATCACATTTAAAACATCATAGCAACTGCGAAGCGCCAGTGCCGGCGTCGCAAAGAAAACGGGATTCAGAGCGTCGATCTTGTCCGCATACTTGTCTTTTTTGACAGCCTTGTCCCTAACGATCATTTTGCTGAGCTTCATCATCAAGCCGAGCGCGGGCAGGAGAACAATCGCACAACCCAAATTGAAAAGCGTATTGATATTCGCAATATCACCGGATCGCATGGGCGCATCCCAAAGCTGCGTCAGCATGCCGAAGGAATGAACCAGCGTGACCAGAACCAGAACCAGAAGCGTCTTGCCCAGGTTAAACAGGATGTTGATAATACCGACTCTCCTTGCATCTTCCTTCGCTCCGATGGAACAAACAATGGCGGTCGTGACACAATCACCAAGATAAATTCCGACCAGCATGACATAAACCGTCTTAAACGGAATGTCCCCCGCCATGGAGAACGCCTGCAGGATACCGATGGTCGCGGAAGAAGACTGCAATACGAAAGCAATGCCCGCGCCGCTCAAATATCCGAGCAGCGGATTGTTGCCGAGATTGGAAAAGAGCCTGTCTATGATACCGCTTTCGGTGAACGATCTCACCGCACTCGTCATATTGAGCAGACCGAAAAACAGGATACCGAAGCCGATCGCAATATTGCCGATGCTGTCCGATTTCTTGAACTTAAACCCCATGATCAGCAGCATGCCGATGATCAGCGCCAGCGGAGCCAGTGTGGACGGCTGGAACAATTGCAGAAAGGAACCCTGTTCCGCATTCACATCTAGAAGCCTGATGATCTGACCGGTGACCGTGGTACCGACATTCGCGCCCACAATGATCCCCAGAGACTGATTCAGTGAGATGATTCCCGCCGCAACCAGACCGGAAGTGATCACGATAGTCGCCGTGGATGACTGGATGATCGCCGTGATTGCGAGCCCTAAGAAAAACGCCTTCACGTGGTTGTTGGTCACCCGCTCCATCGCCAATTTCAGCGTGCCCGAAGATCCTTCTTTCAGGTTCGTTCCCATCAGGCGTATGCCATAGAGAAACATCGCAAGACCGCCCAGAAGTGAAATGATGTCGAAAATGCTCATGTCTTCTTTGTTCCTTTCCGTTTATGACGTAAAATCAATGACCGGTTTCGCCGGTTCTTTTGCAGTTTCTATGGAAACAGCCTCCAGAATCGGACCTTCGCCGCGATATTCGGAGAAATATTCACATTTCACTTTGGCGCTCAGCCGAATCCAACTGCCCTCTTTCAGTTCATCCGCTTGCCTGTATCTGCAAGCGAACCCCAGAAAGGCAATGTCATTGGCGCAGCATGTCATGGCTTCTCTGCCGGGCACGAAGAAACCTTTCGGGAATTTCTTCGGCTTCATCACCCGTGCCAGAAACGAAACCGTCTTGCCCACATAACGCGGCAGGTTGTCCAGAGAATCAATATACCAGACGCCGTAGCCCTGATCGTCGAGATCGATTCGATCAGCGTGAACATCGTAGGGAAGTTCCTCATCCATGGTCACATTGATCTCACCCTGCGCGTTCTCAAATATAATCTCTGCATTCTGCGCGACCGCCTTGATATTCCGTTTATAGCCCGCCAGACTGTCTTCCAGACCGTCGCACCGATTGAGCACCACCAATTCCGACGCACGGAACTGCTCCGCCATCAGAGATTTCATGTTCGTAAAAAACCCGGCAAAGGTCGCAGCGTTGATGATCGTAATCTGCTGCTCCATTGCCCACATGATCGGCAATTTCATGTTCCGATAATCCCACATGCCGTTGTATTCAATTACAATCCGCTCCGGATTGTATTTTTTATCCAGTTCCATCAGGACTTCCGGAGTAAATCCCGCCTCATCCTCGATGCGCTCTAAAATCGTCCTGCTCTTCTTCAGCAGCGTAATGTCATATTCCTCTTCCCCTTCTTCGCAGAGAATCAGAAGCGTTCTCCCCGCAGTTCTGAAATAGGGCTGACCAAGCGTATAGGCAATAAAAGAAGTTTTGCCGCTTTCCAGAAAACCGTTGATCATATATACAGGTTTCATCGTTCGCCTCCTGTCAGTGTTTCGCAAACAGCGCCCGAAGCGCACCTTCGTTCAGATCGGAGCCGATCACGCAGAACTTCCCCGTGACGTCGGGGCTTCCGGTTCTGACGTCAACTTCTCCCGGCGTATAATCAAAATAAATCCATTCGCCGTTTTCGCCCGCAACCATACCCTTGGCTCTTAGAATCATGCCATATTCATCTTCGTGCGCAAATTCCGCACAGATATGCGTGATTTCCGCCTTCGTATAAGTGATCGGCGTTTCCATACCGAAACTTGTGAAAATTTCATCCGCATGATGGTCGTGGTGATGGCGGTCGTGATGATGCGCGTGATCATGGTCATGACAACCGCAAGTGCAGTCCGCGCCATGCTCATG
>CAZNCH010000003.1:20102-51405 GCA_964571555.1 uncultured Lachnospiraceae bacterium
GATGCGCGTGATCATGGTCATGACAACCGCAAGTGCAGTCCGCGCCATGCTCATGTTCGTGACGGTGATTGTGATCCTCATGCGAATGCTCATGTTCATGATGGTGGTTGTGATCCTCATGCGAATGCTCATGCAGACGAAGCGCTTCCTCCATCAACTCTTTCTCAAGATCCTCTGCACCTTCGATCGCATTAAGAATCTGCGCTCCGGTCAGATTTTGCCATGGCGTCGTAATGATTGTCGCCTTTTCGTTCTGCGCACGCACCAGTGCCGTTACCTCGGCAATCTTCTCCTCCGTCAGAGCATCCGTACGGCTTAGAACTACCGTTCCCGCATGCTCGATCTGATTCGCAAAGAACTCGCCGAAATTCTTGAGATACATTTTGGCTTTCTTGGCGTCCACAACAGCCACCGCACTGTTCAGTTCCACAGCGGCAGCATCCGTCGCATCCTTCACGGCAGCCATCACATCGGAGAGTTTTCCGACGCCGGAAGGCTCAATGATGATGCGTTCCGGTGCATAGGTCGCCAGAACCTCTTTCAGACTTGCGCCGAAATCACCCACCAGAGAACAGCAAATACAACCGCTGTTCATTTCCTTAATCTCAATTCCGGCATCCTTTAAGAAACCGCCGTCAATTCCGATCTCACCGAATTCATTTTCGATCAGGACAACCTGCTCGCCGCCCAACGCTTCTTTCAGAAGTTTCTTGATCAACGTCGTCTTACCGGCGCCCAGAAATCCGGAAACAATATCAATTTTTGTCATTTTCATCCCTTCTTTTCCAACTCTGAAACCTTTTTACATCTCTCATGATCTCAATTTTATCTGCTTCTTATGCCGCAGTTTTGATTCCCGCAAACTTTTATGCTTCGAAATGATAATCCGCAGTTTTGATTCCCGTAAATTTGAATTACCGGAATTTCAGAAGCAGAAGACCGCCGCGTTTACGCTTCCGCAAGACCTTCCGCGATCCCCATCAGCACAATGCCGACAATCACCGTGATCACGCAGGCATACTGCGAAGCCTTCAACTTCTCTTTCAGGAAAATCCTGGAGAGGATGACGGAAACAATGCAGTAGGAAGCAACGAGCGGAGCCGCAAGCATCGGACGCGCCGCCATGGCGAAGACATAGAAGATCTGCCCCCCCTCCTCGCAAAGCGCCGCAAAACATTTGTCCCTTTCTGTTCTCACGAACGGGTTATATGCTTTCTTTCCACGGATCAGCAGATAAATCCATGCACAGAGCCCAAAGAGCATAAAGGTCAGACCGTACAAGACCAGAACGTCGATCTCACCGAGACCAAGCCCGGCTTCTCCGTCCAAAATGATGCCGTCCGCCGCGGTACCGATCGTATCGAAAATACAATAACTGATCGGGAAAATCAATGCCAGCGCAGAGAATTTCAGCGTCTTCACGCTTCCCTCTCCCGCCGCTTCCCGCGCCTGCACGGACAGTTTCCGTTCCACTGCCGCAAGCGCAACAACACCAACCACTACAAAAAACGTTGCAATCAAGTCCAAATACGAGAATTCATCCAGAAAGGAATCCATCGTTCCCTTTGCCATAAAGAAAACTCCCATGGCGATCGTCGAAAACGCGCCGGACGCATTCTGTACCGGTGAAATGATGGATACTTCAAGATATCGAAGCCCGGCATAACCGATCACCATCGAAACAATGTATGCAAGAGACGCCGGTGTATATTTCACGGCATTGATCAGAAACGATCCCACAGAAAACGAAGTCTCGGTAAACGGCAAGAGGATCAGCGCGCAAACGCCCATCACCAGACCGACCCAGACAGCGATTTTCAAATGCGACACCGGATCGTCCTCATCCGTTCCCTTCTTATAAAAAAGATCTGCCGCGCCCCAGCACAGCAGGCATAACAACGACAATACGAACCAGTTCATCCTTTTCCTCCTCAGGACAAATCAACCCGAGGGATATTCTAACACAAAACCGGTAACAGAATCAATTCCTATCAACAGCACTGTGAAAATCATGACCTGCGCGCAAATTTATGGTAAAATAATCATATAAAGCAATCGGAGGTAAGCCTATGCAGAACAAAAAAGAACTGTCCTCTCTGGAAATATTTCTGATGCTGCTTGCAGCCTTTCTCGGCGGCGCCGTTGCGGGATTCTTCCTGGATACGCTCCGCAAGAATCTGGGTTGTCCGCGTTACGTGGAAACCAAAGAACAGCAGGCGGCAAGAGAATTCAGAAACGACCTTGCCATGGAAATGGAAGAGCTGCGCTAATCGGCGCAGCCCTCTTTTCTTCCCGAACGAAATTTGAAGCGCCCTATTTCTTTCGCAGGGACAGTGACTTCAATTTCAAACCGGTACGATAGAAATCCTTGTTGGTACACCCCGCTCTCCCGCCGCCGGCACAAGCACAGGCGCAGGCACAAGCGCAGGAAGATCGCACGCAGCCGGAACTGCCGCGGCTTCCCCTCCCGGACGAGGAAGTGCCGGTATAATGCGTCTTCGGTCTGACGATTCTTTGAGGAATGACATGAACAAAAACATTCGGCGAATTCCCGTAAGGATGAAGCCCTTCCGTACGATATTTGAGAATGTCCTTATCCTCGCTCTTCACCGTTTTCTCATCAATTTCTTCCTTGCTCTTCACCATGTTCTTGCCGCAGTAAGCGCAAACCTCGCCTCCCTCTTTCCGCGAACCCCCGCAACTGGAACAAGCGTCATAATAGGTGATTTTCACACGTTTGTATTCCTTGGCGGGCGTCGCGTTCATTCCGCGCCGGAGCAGGAATGTCAACAGCACCGGTATCATCACGGGTACGGCGATTATTACGATCATGATAATAATTGCGAGGATGGTCACGATAACGCTGTCCGTTTCGCTCTTTTCTTCGTTCTGTTTGCTTAAGTCAAACGCAAACGCATCGTTGGGATAAGTCACGGTCACCGTGAACTTCTCGCCGGGCGCAAGCGCGGTCTCCCAGCAATAGTACGGATCATCGATCAGGCATGCCGGTGTGAATTCCGTGGCTTTCTCGCTATTCCAGCGAATCTCCATTCTGTCGACATACATCTCATCGAACCAGCCCGGCGTGAATTCATAGACGGTTGCGCCCGCTTCGAATCTATCGACCTGATACATATGATCCTGACGGATCGAGAATTCAAAGGAGCAGCGTTCGTCCGCATAATAGGACTCGGTGAAATGGATCTCCACATAGTTGCCGTCCTGTCGAATGGACTCGATATTGTCCGTCAGACCCACGACCTCGTCCGCATGGCGGTTCGGAATCCCGATCTTGACCCAGGTCATCGGTCCCAAGGATTCGGACTCCAGCACGCGCCAATCGATCCGATAACGGATGTTCAGCGTAGCATCCTCATTCGGCTCCACCGTGATCACGTAATTCTCGATCACATCCGTCGGCGTATCCGCCGCTACGGGCAGGACAAAGGTGCAAAGCATGGTCAGCAGCGTGAACAGGAAGATTCCGACTTTATTCTTCATTTGATTTTCCCTCCTGTTCGCTTCCGTTTTCAGCATTCTTTCCTTCGCTCTTCTCCGCGGGCTTGCGCAGCGGACATTCTCCCAGCATCAGAGATGAGAATTCGCGACGCGCCAGGCATTCCGGGTTTCTCCAGATGGTCTTCCAATCATCTTCCAGCATATTTCCGAGTACCGTATCGGAGAGCCAACTCTGACACGGTACTACGTTCCCGCCGGGCGTTACCGCCATATTGCTTAAGCAGGCGCCGCAATTCGGCGTACTCAAACCGTTTTCTTCGAAGAACTCCTCTTCAATCCAGCCGGGAGAAGTAAAACTGATCTCCATACCGTTTGCATAGCAGTATGTCACAGCGTCTTTTAGAATCGCCCTGATCTCATCCGTGGCAAGTTGCAGGTTTTCGGATGTTTCCGTGGCGGCATTTCCCGTCGTGATCAGTCCCGAACAGGACACATAGAGAACCCCCTTTTCGTGCAAAAAAGCAAGTGTCTTCACATAGTCGCGGTTCAACGTGCAAAGCGGCGTATTGATGCTGACGCTCAAGCCTGCCGCCAGTGCATTTTCAATGCCTGCTACGGTCTTCTCATACTGCGCGGCACCGACCAACTGATTATGAATCTGCGCATTCTCCGAATAAAAGGTGATCTGAACGCTGTCAAGTGACGCCCGCATCAACGCTTCCGCATACTCCTTCGTCATCCTGATACCGTTCGTATTGAGTCTTGTTACGAACCACTGCGCGTAATCGATCAGTTCTGTCAGATCCTCACGCATCGTAGGCTCTCCGCCCGTAAAAGTCACCTGCGGAATGCCTGCCGCCCGACAGCGATCCAGAATCTCCTTCCACTGCCCGGTCGAAAGTTCCGTTTCCTCCGCCTGCTTCTGTCCCGCCGCATAGCAATGGATGCACTTCTGGTTGCAGTGCCATGCACCGTCCTTTGTCATCGCCGCAACCATCAGATCCATCCTGTGGGGCGCTTTCATGTACGGTGCGTAATCTCCCATATTCATATAGCCGACGGGAATCGACGGTACTCTCCCTCTTGCAATCTCCGTAAACACCGACATCATGGTAGCAATGTCTTTGCGGATCATCTTTTTCGGCACGAAAGGAAAGACTCTGCGCACATCCTCAATCGTCCGCTTCATAATCAGTTCCGTCTCGTCGTCCGTCACTTCGCGTCCGCTGAAGAAGTTCACCTCTTTGATGAATTCCGCTAAGAGAATCGTCCAGCTCAAATCCACCGGAACGATGTCCTGCCCGTTGATGATCGCAACGCTTTCTTCGAAATGCTTCCCGTCCGTTTCCGGCGGAACCAGATGGATTCGTACAACGCCCGGACCTTCCGGATTCAAAGTGGTATGAAGCACTTCGTTCAGTTCCTCTTTCAGATATCTTCTGATTCTTCTCGGTAATCTCATATCCCTTCCCCCTTTCTGCTTCATTCCTAATCAAACTTCATCTTCCTAACCGCCATTCGCCGTTCGTAAGGTCACAGAAACGGATTATAGAACCTTCCGTGATTTACAACATTCAATACGGCGGAGCATACGACCAGCAGAACACACAGCGCCATGCTTCCGATATCGACGGGCGTAAAGCGTCTCGCCATATACCAGGTACGCGTCTTCTTCTTGCCGAAACCTCTCAATTCCATTGCATTGGAAATGATATCGATCCTGTCGACGCTGGAAAGCACCAGCGGAATCAGAATCGCGCTTGCGCTCCTGATCCGCTTCGTAAGGCTTGCCTTCTTGCTCATCTCGATTCCCCTTGCCTGCTGCGCCTGACTGATCTCATGATACTGTCTCTGGACATCCGGAATGTATCGAAGGGCAAGTGCAACGGAATAGGCAATGGAATATTTCACGCCGATTTTATGTAAGGATGCAGCGAACTCGCTCGGATCCGTTGTGGTCACAAAGAGCAGCACAATGGGGATCGTTGCAAGATATTTCAGAAAATAATTCAGATGATAGAACAACTGCTCCGCCGTTGGCGCATAATATCCCTGCCAGTCCAGCAGATAGGTGCAGGAACCGTAGATCTGCGTCCCGTGAAGCGGTGAGAACAGATAGATCAGCACGTTGTTCATCACCAGAAAGACCGCCGTAAATCCCAGCATAAAGGACACGTCGTTCAGACGGATGTGCCCGACGAAAAACAGCAGCACCCCGCCCACGGAAAGCAGAGCAAGGAAACGCGTATCGTAAGTGTACATCGCGGCGAAACTCCAAAGCAGAAGACAGATAAACTTCGTCGCCCCCGTCAGGCGGTGGATCGGAGACGGACGGTCGATATAGTTAAAGAGATTCTTCATTTCCGCCTCCTCTCACGTGGGTGCGCTCATAATCGATAAAACGCTGGACAAAAGCCCGCGGATCATCCATGCCGCACTTCTTCGCCAGTTCGTACAGCGAGGTTTCTTTCAGACTCGCCTTCTTCACAATCTCCGCATCGGTCAGGATCGACGAACAACTGTCGTTTGCAATCACATAGCCGTCGGAGAAAACAATGGCACGGCTCGCATATTCCAACATCAGATGCATGTCATGCGTGATCATGACCACCGTGATGCCGCTTCGGTTCAACGTTTCCAGAAATTCCATGATATCCGTATAATGCCTGAAATCCTGTCCCGCCGTCGGCTCGTCCAGAATGATCACTTCCGGAGAAAGCGCAATGATCGATGCGATCGTCACGCGCTTTTTCTGTCCGTAACTGAGCGCGGAAATCGGCCATTTTCTAAATTTCCAGAGTCCGCAGATCTTGAGTGCGTCGTTGACCCTTTCCGTAATTTCATCCTCCGGAATATTGCGCAGTTGAAGACCGAATGCCACCTCGTCATAAATCATGACCTTGGAAATCATCTGGTTCGGATTCTGCATCACATAGCCGACATGCTCCGCCTTCTCCTTGATGCTAAGCGGTGAGAAATCTTCCCCGCAAAACAGGATCGTCCCGCCCGTCTTTTCTTCAAACCCGCAGATCACCTTTGAAAACGTAGTCTTGCCCGCGCCGTTGGTTCCAACAATCGCGATCATTTCCCCTTTTCTGATATCAACGGAAATATCCCGCAACGCTTCATAGGATCCCTTTTCATATTTGAACCGCAGATGATCGACTCTCAAGACGGATTCCTCCGACACGCGGCGCGGCGCGGCAGGCGTTTCCATGAACCATTCCCGCACTTTCGCCGCATCCGCATCATCAATCACAACCGTGTCGATATGAGAAGGCTTCTTCTTGGGAATCACGGAGACGCCCGCATATTTCAACGCCGTAATATAGAGCGGTTCGCGGATGCCGTGCTCCTTCAGCAAGCCGGACGAAAGCAGTTCATCGGAACTAAGATCCGCAATGATATGTCCGGCTTCCATCAGAACCACCCGATCCACCGGACAGTGCAGCACATCTTCGAGGCGATGTTCGACAATGATCACGGCGGCTCCCGTGATCTTCTGCATCTCATCGATCAACTCCACCGCCTGTTTGCCGGTTGCCGGATCAAGGTTCGCAAGCGGTTCGTCGAATAAGAGCACATCCACATCGTCCACCAGGATACCGCCGACCGAGACACGCTGCTTCTGACCGCCCGAAAGATCTCCGGGCGCCGCTTTCATGAATTCCGCAATATTTACCCTCCGGGCAATCCGGTGGACACGTTCATGCAGTTCCGGCTCCCCGATGCAGTCGTTCTCCAATGCGAACGCGAGATCCTCTGCTACGGTCAGACCGACAAACTGCGCATCCGAATCCTGCAATACCGTTCCGACATGCTGAGAGATCTCAAATAAACTTAAATCTCTCGTCTCTTTTCCGAACAGTTTCAGGCTTCCGCTCATCTCGCCACGGTAAGAAAAAGGGATGAGTCCGTTGAAACAGTGCACCATCGTAGATTTCCCGCAGCCGGAAGGTCCGGCAATCAGGATCTTCTCTCCCTTGCGGATCGACAAATCAATATGATGCAGCGTCGGTTTGCTCTGGGCGTTATACTGAAAACCAAAGTCTTTCAATTCAATGATCGGTTCCGACATATTGCGCTCCCGTCTCTCCCGTCAGTGAAAAAGGCGAGATTTCTCTCGCCTTTTCTCAGACAGAACTTATCTTAATGACAATCTTATTCTTCCTCTGCAAGGCTGCCTTTCTTCGGAATCGCTTTGACATAGGCGAAAATGAGAAGGCTGCCCACGATACCCGTGGTCACGATATTTGCCACCGAAGAAACAAGACCCTGAACGAACACCTTATTTGCAGGCTCACCATACATTACGATATCCAGCACGGGAGCAACCACTGCCCAGGAAATCAGGTGTGCAACAATCTGAACGATGTTAAAGCGAACCAGCATTCCCTTACCGAAATCACCGGACTCGAAATCGACCTTGTTCATGCCGACGCCGATCAGCAAACCGCAGATGGAAGAAGAGATCACCCAACTCCACCATACGCCCCAGCCGAAACTGAAATCAATAAAGAAGTGACCGATCAGACCCGCAAGCACGCCGACGATCGGACCGAAGACAGCCGCGAAAAATCCCAAAACACCATACTGGACAGAAATGTTCGTATCGGGAATTCCGCTCGGAATTGCTACGAATCTGCCCAATACGAAAAACAATGCCGCACCGATCGCTGTTGCAACAAGTGCTTTCACTCCAAATTTCTTCATCTTTCTCTCTCCTTTCAACCGGCGTTTTACGCTGCGAATACTCCCTCCGATTCCGGCTCTTCATTCACCGCTCGCCATTTCCAATTATATCATAAATCGTGTCCGAAAAAACTATTTTCTTGGATTTTCATGAAATATTTTCTATCAGATTCGACGGCGTCGCTTCATTCCGGAGCCGGAACAAACGTAAATTCCTTCATCGTCGTCCAGCCCTCTCCGCGATAGGTGAAATACAGATCATGCACTCCTTCCGGAACATGAACATGTGCGCCGCTCTTCGTCCAGATACTTGCGGAACGCACCGGAATCTTTCCGCAGCATTCTCCCTGCGGCTTGGTTCGTACTTCGAAAACGCCGTCTCCGTAACCCTTCGTTGCGATCTCAATGGCTGAAACATTCTTCCAGTCAAAATACTTGAAGCCCATTGTCGCTCCGTCATGCAGACTGGTGACATAGCCGTCATTGTGATCCCCGTCGGCTCCGTCCTGCGTAATCTTGGGATATCGGTCTTCCATCCAGCCGGACCACGGAATATAGGTGCGCTCCTCTTCGGTAAACAGATTGCAGGCAAGATAGGTCGGGTAAGTACCGACGGCGCGCAGCGGCTCCATGCTGCCGCAGGACGTCATCATCGCCTGTCGGATCACAGCGTCCCGCTCGTTTACGGACAGCCGCTCCAGGCACGCCTGCCTGCTGTAATTGGTACCGTTGGTATGTCTGTGATAGAAAATAAACCACTCCGACCCGATTCGCACAATGCTGCCGTGATTGTTCGCGCAGTAGAACGCCGGGCGCTCTGCCGGCTTATAACTGTCGATATGCAGATCCCCGTTGCTGATGATCACCCCGCCATAGGCGAAAGGACCCGCCGGCGTATCCCCGATCGCATAACAGAGTTCATGGAATTTGATCGAAGAATAAATGAAGCAGTATTTTTCTCCGATCTTTCGAATCGACGGCGCTTCGAAGAATTCATGTCCCGCAAAGCCGGTTCCCGCACTGTAGGGCGCCGAGGGCGCAACAAAAACGGGCGCTTCCAGAATCGTCACCATATCGGAATCCAGCACCGTCATCATCGGACCGTGGCGTTCCTTCCTGTCCGCCGGGCAGAAGCCGGTATAGAGATAAGTCCTGTTCCCTTCGCACAGTACGCCCGGATCGAACTGCATCTCATCCTGCGCCAGATCGCCCAGCCGCGTCCCGTCCGAATAGTGCACATATCCGTAGAATTCATATTGTCCGGCGGGCGCATCGCAGACTGCCACCGAGATATGATTGCGGTTATGGATCGCATAATAGAGATAGAATCTGCCGTCCGTTCCCTGCGCCACATCCGGTGCGTAGAGCATGCCGGAACCGTCCGCATTATCCGGATCCTGTTCTTTTTTATATATCACACCTTCATATCTCCATGCGCCAAGATCATCGACCGGCACCGACCAGCACACATAGTCAAGCATGCAGTAGACGTCGCCCGCAAAACAATCATGGGAACCGTAGACATAGACGCGGTCCCCGAATACATAAGGTTCCCCGTCCGGAATATATTCCCACGACGGCAAATACGGATTGACGCACTGATCAAGATTCGGGTTGCGTTTCATCAACAGGAACTCCTCCGTCCTGCGCATCGTATTTTTCAGATGTGAAAGGTTCAGCGAGATCAGATCTTCAAACGGACGTTCCGTCTTCTCTTCCCTGACCTCAAGAGAATGGTTTGCGTGCGCCGTCAGATAGAGCGGAATCCGGTGCTTCGCGCAGACTTCTTTCAGTTTCTCCGTGTCCGTCCACGGATCTGAAGTTCCCGAAAACGCAATCGTACGCGCTGCACTCTCACTTTCATTGGCGCGATCCGCAATGAAAATCTCCGGCTGCGTAAACGTTTCAAGCAGCGGCGTAAAAAGAACGAATCGCGGTTTCAGTGCATGCGCGCCCGCATAGTACGCCGCTACCGCGGTTCCGATGCTTTTTCCGATAAACGCCACATCGTCATAAGCGTCCCAGTTTGTCTCCCGCAACGCTTCTTCCGTCCGCCTGCAGGCAACGGCAAAGCATTCGTTCTTCTTCTTAGCATCCGCTTGTTCCGGCGGCGGCAATTCGCCGTAATTCACCTCTCGGATTTCGTAGCCCGCGCCTTCCGCGATCCGTTTCACCTCATAGAGCAGGGGCATATCGCAGTGATAGCCCACGCCGGGAAAAATCACAACGAGATTCTTTTTCTGCTTCCTGCAAGTTGTCTTCTCTTCTGAATTCATAGATCCTCTGCTTTCTGCGCCATGGCGCCGTCACTGTCTCTTCAAATGAATCGCAAGCGCGTCGTACGAAACGTCGACTGCGATTCTTAAGTTCCCTTCCGTTGTTCCGATCTCATGCGGCTTTGCCTCGAAAATGTCGATGATTTCGTAGGTTCCCGCAAGCGACAGTTCGACGGTTTCCCTGTCCGCCAGTTCAAAGGTGTGCAGCAGGACGAGCGCTTCTTTCGCGTCTTTCCCGTAACGAACGGAAGCCTGATAGTGCTTCAATTTCCGATAGGACTGCTGCGGCTTGCCAAAGCGAAATGAGGTTCCGTTTGCAATCAGCGGGCTGACGCTTCGATAGAAATCCGTTCCGCGCTGCACCAGTTCCCATTGCGCTTCCGTCAGTTCAAAGATATCGCCGGAAATACACAGCACGCCATACATGCCGGCAACAATGGAATAGACCAGACGATCATTCGTATCCGTCTGATGCAGCACCGCCCAGATCTGACTCTTCCGCGGAAGTACAAGATTCTGGAGATTTGCCGCAATCACCGGTATTTCCTTCTCTTCGTGCGCATCGGAGAAGGACAGATAGTCCGCCGCTTCCATCATCGGGGGCGTTAGGCGGTGCCCGCCGGAAGAACAGATTTCAATCGCAATCCCCGGAACTTCCCTGCGAATCATTTCAATGAAGCGAAGCGACGCCCGGGCGACTTCCTGCAAACCCTCACCAAGACTCTCCGCTCCGTCGCAGCCGACCCCGATGCTCTCGTTGTAATCGATTTTGATATATTCAAAGCCGTAGCGATTCAGGAAATCGATCACACGCTCCCGTAGCAGCGCAATCACCTCCGGATCCCGCATATCCCAGAACCTTCTCGTTCCCGACACGATCACCTTGCCGTTTCGATGCAGCAAATGACCGCTATCCGCGCGTGCATCCGCAGCCTCCCCGACCACTTCCAATTCGAACCAGACGCCAGGCTTCATCCCTTTCTCTTTGATCCTTTGCACCGTCGTTTCCAGTCCGTTTGGGAACAGTTCGTCCGATACGCGCCAATCCCCCATATTACTCTGCCAGCCGCTCACGGGATCGGCATACCAACCCGCGTCGATCACGAAATATTCATAGCCGCGATCCCCGATCACGGAGAGCATCTCTTCAATCCGCGTTTCACTCGGCTCCCCCCAGGTCGTACAATATTCGTTAAACAGCAACGGCAGCGCTTCCCTTCTCTGTGCGGGCAGCAGTTTCTCCTGCTGGATACTTAACAAACGCTCACAAACCTGAGATAATGCGCCCGTCCCCACGGTCAGATACGCCTCATCCGTTCGAAATCCCTCTCCGGGCGCCAGGGTCTTACGCCACTGTCCGTAATCCGCATCCGCGCAGCCGCCCGCCAGAATCAGATTCTCATCCTTTCGGAACAGTTCGATCTGCCAGGAAGCCGCGGCGGAAAGCGTTGCCGCCCAAATCACACCCGCTTCCCTGTCCTCAATCGCCGCAAAGGGGAAATAGGTTCGCACCGGCATGGAACCGATTGCACCGAACTTTTCGCACCTGACCCCGTGTCTTGCCCAGGACGGCTCCAGTTGCATTTCCTCTATGCTTCTGCTCTCCAACATCCCTTCCACGCTCCAATAACTGCGAAAACGATGCAACACCAATCTTCCGGTTGCCTCATCCTCTGCATAGGGCGTCAGTTCCGAAAGCGAAAACGAAGAGACTGCCTCCAGCGTGATCGCTTCCTCCGTGCCGTTCCTGACCTCGGTCTGCGTCCTGATTCCTTCACTGTCCTCTCGGTAGCGTAAGATGTGCGCCGCCTCGATTCCGCAAGCTGTCTGAAGACGCGTGACCACACAATGTTCGCCTGCTTTCGTCATCTCTTCCTGCGACACAAAGCAAAACTCCATCGTTGTGCTGCAATCATGCATTGTGAGTCCGGAAGCGAAGCCGTTGCAACTGGCGTCACCGGAGACAGCGATCTGTACGAGAGGATCCGTTTGTCCTTTTTCGAAAAAAGGCGTCATTTCCACGCCTTCCGGCAGAATTGTCATTCCGATGCGTCCGTCATCCGATCTTAAATAAACAACGTCCATCTCTTTTAATTTCAGTCGTTTCAAGATTTCCTTCTTCATTTCAGCGTCCTTTTCCGGTTGAATTCATCCGCATTTTTATTTTCATCCTGTGAAAATCACGGCATGTTTTTTGTTTGAAGTGTTTTATGCGACAATTCGCGCTATTTGCAGAAATAGTTTAACAAAAACGTCGTACGATTTCAACATCTTATGCTATAATAAATATAATTGATCAGAGGAGAACATCTCATGAAGAAAAACAAGACTGCATTCGAAATTGAATACCGTTGGAAGGATCGGAAACGCCCCTTTCTAGGCTTACCGATCAGTTTTACGAAATACGCGCTTTCCGATGACAGACTGTTTTTGGAACAGGGCTTATTTACTACGGTTTACGACGAAGTTCGTCTCTACCGGATCCTTGATCTGAAACTGACGCAGACGCTCGGACAGAAAATGTTCGGGATCGGAACGATCACCGTCTTCTCCTCCGACAAGGCGCAGGGACAGTTCGAACTCAAACATGTGAAGCATCCGCGTTACGTCAAAGAGCTCTTAAGCGACCGCATTGAGAAGCAGCGTGATGCAAAGCGTGTCATCAACCGCGAACTGATGGGCGATGCGAACCTGTCTCGCGACGATGATATGTATGATTTTGACGATGAAGTGGACGCCTACACCGAAGAACAATGAGAAGGACCGAAGGAGAACCCATGACCCGATTTGAAGTCTCAACCCGTTTCGAGGAACATTTTAACGAGTATTCCACGGAAATTCTGAAGAAATACGGCTCGTTTTCACCGGTGTCCGCCCGCGAGATCACTACGCTTGCGCACAGAGGCAATACGGTGGCGCTCAAAGCCTACGGCGATCTTCTGTTTTATAAGAAAACGCTTCGCAAATACAACTACCGCGACGCGTTTCGAATGTACTGTAAGGCTGCCGATCTTGTGATTTCGGAGCAGGGCAGTTGGGACTGCGGCGGCAACGGATATCCGCTTGCCTTCTGGATGCTCGGTTATTATCTGGTGAACTACTGCACGGAATCGCTTCTGACGGGCTGCGAGACAATCCCCGCCATCGAGAAGATGGATCGCAAGGAGAGACTGGCAACCGCTTATGATCTTGCAAGCGCCTGTCTTCGCTATGTGGAAGCGCCGAGCGCACTGAACCTGCTCGGCCGCATCATCAAGGAAACGGCAGCCGGAGAAGACGACCTTGCTCTGGCGGATTCGTATTTTGTACGCGCTGCAGAGGGCGGCTATGTTTATGCCTGCAATAACCTTGCCGCATTGGAAGCGGAGCAGCTCCTCTCCCTTCCCGCGGACAATCCCGCGATTCTGAAACCGCATCTGGATCGCTACATACACTATCTGACCCTTGCAGCCGATAAATTTGAACCTTACGCCGGAAACCGCCTTGGGCTCTTCTATCTGAAAGGTGAGGTCAAAGCGCCGGGGAAGGGCGGAACGACCTATTTCAGAGATCACATCGATCACCTAAAAGCCAAAGAATATTTCACAAAGGCGACGATCGCACCGGATGCGAATTCCGCCTGGGCGTTTTTCAATCTGATCAAATATTTCCCCAAAGAGTATGACAGCAATATCGATCTGATGAACGAACACATGGAGTATATCAAGTTCCTGAATCCTGAGGTTTATAACGTGGCGATCGAACTCTGATCCGCCTCGTTCCTGCATCGGACGAACTGCATTTCCCGCCGCAATGTTTTCACGGAAAAAGGGAATCCCGCATCGGGATTCCCTTTTTCCGTGTATCTCTATGATCGCCTGCGCTGTTAACCCTTGACGGATCCGAGCGCAACGCCGGCAATGATGTACTTTGACAATAGGAAGTACACCACGAACAGCGGCAGCACCGTCAGCGTCAGCCCCAGATAAATCGATCCGTACTCCGTCTTGTAAATGTCTCCCTTCAACAGAGAAACCATGATGGGCATCGTATAGTTCTTCTTATCCGTTAAGAGAACAAGGGGGCGGAACAGGTCGTTCCAGTTCGTTACAAAGCTGAAAATCGCCTGTGTTGCGATTGCCGGCTTCATGATCGGAAGCGCAATCTTATTAAAAATATAAAACTCCCTTGCACCGTCAATACGGGCTGATTGGATGATTTCCATCGAAAGGGACGGCAGCATGTACTGTCTCATGAAGAAAACCATGGCAGGCGCCTGAATTGCAGGCAGAATCAGCATCAGCATATTGTTGGTCATGTGAATCTTATAAACCATCTGATAGTAACCGATCATCACGATCTGTCCCGGTATCATCATGACCGCCATAATAAAGGTGAAGAACGGTCTCTTCAACTTCCAATCATAAACCACGATCGCATAAGCGGTCAGAGTGGAGAAATAAACGGAACATGCGGTTGCACAGGTGGAAATGAGCATAGAGTTCCTGAAACCGACCAACGGATTGAAACTCTTGCCTGTCAGGATCGCCCAGTTCCTCATCACATATTTAGAGGGGATCAGCGATACCGCATGCTGCTGAATCTGCGTTGTGGATCTGGTTGCGTTCGCGATCATAACCCAGAACGGGAAAATACTCAACAGCGCTAAAATAATACATAAAATGTATGCAAGTACTACAAAAACCGGGGAAGTTCTTTTCTTCGTTCTCGTCTTCACTATGCTCTTCCCTCCTGTCTGGCAAGTTTCTGCGCCTTTTTAAATTCTCTCTCCTGCTGTCTGAAAATCTTGTGCAGCGCCACTTCATCCTTATCTCTCATCAGATAGAACATAATTGCCGCGCAGACACAGATGATCAGGAACATCAGCATGCTCGCAGCCGCCGCTCTCGCATAAAGATAACTGCCGGAGAAGGCCTGATTGTAGATAAAGCAACTGGTGGTCAGCGTCGCGTTATCCGGACCGCTCTTTGGAATAAAGAGCTGTGGAATATCGAACATCTGCAAACCGCCGATGAGTGAAGTCACCAGAGAGAACAGCATGATCGTTCTCAAATTGGGAAGCGTCACATAGAAGAACTGCTGCAAACGGCTCGCGCCGTCCACTTCCGCCGCCTCGAAAATATCCGGACTGATGCCTAAGATACCCGAAATAAACACAATCATAGAGTAGCCGTACCACATCCAGAACTGGATGAAGGCGACAACCCCTCGTGCCGTTGTCTTGTTCTGCAGGAAATAAACCGGTTCGTCCGAAATGCCGAGTGTCGTGAAGATATCATTCATCGGTCCCATCGGATAGCCGAAGAAGGATGCAAACAGAATCGCCACCGTAGCGGCAGTGATGATGTTGGGCATATAGAATACAACCTTGAAGAAACCCTGTCCTTTCATTTTGCCTCTGGTATCCGTGAAAATAGCCGCAAGCAACAGGGCTAACAGAACCTGCGGAATGAAGTTGACGATCCAAATGCCCCATGTATTCTTGAAAGCGGTTCGAAACGAACCGTTACCTAATATTGTCTTGAAATTTTTGAATATGTCGTTGGTCAGAAAATGAACGTTTGTGTTATTCAGCCCTTTCATATCGGTGAATCCGATCAGGGCTGTGTACATTACCGGATATAACTGGAAAATCAGAAACGCCAATACAAAAGGGATACTGAAAATATATCCGTATTTCGCATAGCGTGATTTGTTCTTTGTCTTCATGCCGGTCCTCCAATACTCCTAGCATTTATTCTATAACCTTCTCTTGGGAAAAAACATCCGTAGAGTAAAATATGGGCGGCGGAGAAAAGCTCCACCGCCCACACTCTTATTCCAACTGATCTGTTCGCAGGAATTAGTCAACCGTTACATCAAGGTTGTCGCCAACGTTTGCCTTGAAATCAGCAATTGCAGCGTCTCTGTCCTTGTTGCCTGCAGTGTACTCACGAACCTGATCTCTCCAGTAGGAGTTGATGGTCTCATCGAACTGAGTGAGGTTCTTACCGCTTGCATACTGGTTAGCAGGTACGAATACGTCAAACATGTTCTGTCCGCCCAGGAAGTCAAGAGAACCGTCGGACATAGACATTACGGTACCGGAAGCTACGCAGTCCTTTGTGCCGCCTTCGCCGTTCAGAGTGCCGTTAGCCCACTTGTACTGAAGTCCGTCTTCTGTGCAGTTCAGAGTGATCCAATCGATGATCTGTCCAACTGCTTCTTTCTTTGTGGTGTCCTTGTTAGCAAGTACCCATGTGCCGCCCCAGAAGAAACCAACCGGAGGTGCGCATACTGCCCAGTCGCCGTAGGTGCCTTCGCCAACAGCTTCGCCGCCGCAGTTCGGAGCAAGAGTGTAGTTGATCAGCCAAGCAGGTCCGAAGTAACCGAAGATACCCTGAGGGCCTTCATCCTTCATGTCTGCAAACCAGGCATCTGTCCAGTCCTGTGTATCGTTGTGGAGCTTGCCGTCTTTGAGTTTCTTGGAAAGGTCTAAGAAAGCTTCTCTCTTAGGATCAAGTACAAGAGCGCCGTCTACGATCCAACCCTGGTCGGAACTGTTCTCAACTGCGTGCCAGATGTCGCCGTCGCCGGATACGATACCGTAGCCTTTTGCCTTAAGCTGATCTGCTGCTTCGAAGAACTTGTCCCAATTCTCGGAACCGGAACCGAGGATCGCACCGATTTCGTCCGGATCATCCGTACCGAATACATCCTTAGCGATGGAACGACGGTAAATGAAAGCGCCGCCTGTTGCCTGGTAACCAAGAGCCACAAGGTCGCCATCCGGGTTTGTTCCGATATCAACGGTGTACTGTGCAATGTCAGCAGCCTTAACTTCTGCATCTACATCGATACCAAGATCTTTGTAAGGAGCAGCGTACTGATATGCATCACCCTGTGAATACTTCAGAATGAAAGCTGCCTCTGCTGCATAGATGTCAGGAGCATCTGCGCCGCCTGCTGCAAGAGCAGAGTCAAGTGCGGGCTGGTAAGCACCGTCGGTCGTTGCAATGATAGTGGAATTTACGGTGTAACCGAAATCCGGGTTAGCCTCCAGGAACTTTTCAACCATTCCCGGAATCTCATCTGTGAAGGACCACAGATTGATTACGTTGTCGCCATCAGCTGCTGCAGGTTCTGCTGCAACATCTTCTGCTGCGGGCTCCTCAGCAACGTCTTCTGTTGCTGCGGGTTCTGCTGCAGGTTCATCAACTACGGGCTCTGCTGTTTTGCCACAACCGGCAAGCAGAGTAGCAACCATAGCCACACATAAAACTGCGCTTAAAACTTTCTTTTTCATTTTGTTTCCTCCCTTGAGTATTTAGATACAAGGCACTATGCCTTATACAAGTATAAAAATAGCACATATTAGGATAACTGTCACGCGTTTTTGTTGATTTTCGTAATTTTCGTAAAATCTAGGCAATTTTTAGTAATAATCTATAGAAAAACAACCCAAATTGCGTAAATTTACTTAACATTACGAAAATCAATTGATCCCAAAAGGGCTATCTGGATTTTTTTGCGACACGAAACGTTTCAGTCCTAGCCTTTGAATTCCTAATTATTGCTATTATTGCTTTTCAACGTCCGTTTTCCATGATTTCCGCCGACAAAAGATAGAGAAAAGGCGTATTCCAGTAGATTGTCACCTCATTTGTGGAATAACTTTGCGCGGAATCCGCATAGCATTTTGCGGGCGGAGTATCCATCATTGTCGACTTGATGAAGGAATCTTCGAAATTCCCGTCAGGTCCGCCGACAAGCATACCTGTCATGGTTTCTCCAATCGCCATGCTCGGTCTGTGGTGCGAATTGACCGGCGAGACGGATCCATAACCCGTCACGAAACAATAACCGGTCGCATTCTGCCCCAGAAGATAGGACAACTGGTCGTAAGCAGCCGTCCGAAAAGCGTCAAACTTCTCATGCGCCGCAGCAAACAGCATCTGTCTGGCATTTCCGCAGACCACCATGTTCGAGCCCCAGCAGTAATTGGAGCCCAGCGCGCACCTATAGCCGTCCGTCTGCGCGTGATTCAAATATTCCTCCGCCTTCTTGTTCATCTCTTCTCTGACCTTGGCAGCAAGCGCAGGATCCTGTTTCGACTCATCCAGTTTCAGATAGGCGATGTTGCCGTAACTTCCTACGCCCGCCCAGCCGAAGCCGTGCAGAACATAGAGATCCAGCAAATCGGCGATATAGGTTCGGTACTTTTGCTCCCCCGTCGCATTCAGAAGTTCCGCTGCCGCCCAGTACATTTCATCCTTAAACTGACCGTCAGGGTATTCCCCCGTTGTAATGCCCTCAGGATTCTTGAAACTGGGAGAGCTCTTATGATCTTCCAGATAAGCGTAGGCAGCTTTTGCCGCTTTCAATGCGCTTTTTGCAAAAGCAGGATCTGTTTCCTTATATATAATAGAAGCTTTTGCCATGACCGCCGCAAAACCGCCGGTCGCCGTATTGGAAACGGGACTTAAAATCAGTTCTTCCGTTTCTTCCTCCGGCATCACGAACTGCGGAAATTCCGCACATGTCACCTTATGGTACACGCCGCCGGTTGCCGGATCCTGCATTTTAAGCAGCCAATCCAGTTCATATTTCGCTTCATCCAGGAGATCCGGCACACCGTTTCCACTCTCGGGAATCCCGAGGTCGTCCCTGTTCCAGAGTTCCGGATAATCTTCATAGGTCAGAAAGAGATCTGCAACCGCAGTGACGCCCGAAACCACATATCGACCGTAATCTCCGGCGTCATGCCAGCCGCCGCTCACTTCCCTTTTCTGATCCGTGCCGTAGACGAGGGCTTCTTCGGTGTGGCAGGCAGGGTGCGCAAAGGCGCCCACGGTATCGCCGGTCAATGCAACGCCGCAGCGTTGGCGATAAAGCATGAGCATCGTATCGCGCAGCAGATCATCGTAAACATCAGCCCCGATCGTAAACGGATAGGAATCATCTCCGTTCGATACCGTGATTCGATAGGTGCCGGGCGCTGTAAAGTCGGAAAAATCAGCCTGCATCACGGTTTCCGCCGCATATTCCGCCGCAACGGGACCGCTCAGTTTCCCGGTATAAACGGAAGTTCCGCTCTCATCGACCAGTTCGAAAGTCCCGTCAATCCCCTGACTCCGCACTACCGCCGTCTTGCGCGCCTGCGGAAGGAAACCGACCTGATTCACATTCACGTTTTTGCTCCTGTCAATGATCTCCGTCCGTATGACATTGGAATCGTCCGTCAGTATCAATATCGCATTGTCAATCCGAACCTCATGCGCTTCCAGCGCATCCGCGCCATCGGGCGTTCCCAGGTTGAGACACATTCTCGGAGCGACGTCCGTCTCTTCTTCCATGGTGAAGTTCCACTCGAAATGCTGCATTTCCGGCCCGATTGTAATAAAGTCATCAAAATACGGATGATAATCGCCGCCGTTTAACTGCAATCTCATTTCCATGCTGCGTTCAATTGTCGCCGAAAGATCGATCGAAAGTGCGTAAACGCCGCCCTCATCCAATTTGAATCCGTCATAGAAGATCTGCACGCCGTAATTCGTCGCCCCCGCCTTGGAGATGGTCACCAGTCCCTCGCCGTCGCTTTCCACGAAATCGCAGTATCCGCCGCTGTGCAAATAAGTTCCCCAGTTCTCAATCCCGTTCGAGAAATCACCGTTCTTGATCAGGTTCACGCCGACGTCATCGCCTTGAGACGTCTCTTCCGCTTCTGCGGCTTCCGCTGCTGCCTCTTCTGTCTTCGCAGGAACAGTTTCCGGCATTTCCTGCTTCTTGCCGCAGCCGATCGCGCCAAATGCCAATGCAAACGCCAGCAGAACTGCGCTGATTTTTCTGATTCTCATTCCTTTTCCTCCCGTTTTAGCTAATTCTTAACTTGAAGCGATTTGATGACCGACCTGATCTCTTCCACCGCGCTGTAATCTTCATTGTATGCGTAAACCATCACACACAAACCGCCCTGCACCGGCGTCATGACAAATTCCACTCGATGCGTATCGTAATTCCCGACATAATAATCCAGCGTCTGCCCCTTCAGCACGGACGACGCCGTCGGAAATCTGTAATGTGCGATCGTCATTGCGCCCAACTTCTCCTCAGGACAGATGTTTGTAATGACGGCGCGTTCGATTCCGCGCGTTTCCTTCGCGTCACTGTCGTTTTTCAGATACTTCTCGTTACTGAAATAGAAGACGGCAAAATATTCCGCTTCCTTTTTCTCTTTGAGCGCATTCAGAAAATAGGCATGTCCTCTTCCGGCGTCGACCTGCAATGCCTCGTCATTTTCCACCGTCGTCCACGCTTTCGGGATTTGGTAGGTGATGATTCCGTCGGCAATGGAAACCGCCGCCGAATCGCTTTCCGTATATGCGGATACCTTGCTCTCATCGTCCACAGTCAGTTTCGGCTCCGATCTTGAGAAGCCGGATCCGCACAGCGTCGCCATAGAGATCAGCAGCAGAACAATTGCTGTCGCTTTCTTTCTTATCATTTCTGTTTCTTCCTAATTATTATATTGCAATCCTGTGCCATATTCGCAGCCGGTGGCGCTTGCCCTGTCATTTCAGAAGATATTTCACCTTTCTTTCTTCCATCTTCGCAATGATCTCCGAAAAGGTGTGGTATTCCGCATAATCATCCTGCAAATTGACGCGCATACCGCTCTGATAATTCTGCCGAAATACGCTTTCGAAATTCTGCGGCGCACACAGCAGTCCATTCACATAAATGGAACGGTCGCGCACCCGAATCGTAATTTCCCGCTTCGACGCGGAAGTTCCCTCCAACGCTTCCCTCTGCGCCGTGCGATCATCCGTATGAAATTCTCCGTCACCCGGCACAATGGAAGATCCGCGCCGAATAACATCGGAAAGATCGAGCAGCGGTTCCTTCGTCCGCAGTTCCACATCCAGCAGTTTTGCGCCGGTCAGAAAAAGCGCCGAAAGGAAGCATAGCGTTATGATGACAACCGATCTCTTCATCAGGGTTCCTTCCTCTCTTCCAAACGATCCGCCGGAACTGCGAACTCCAGCAACAGATCCCTCACCGCAAGATAGGTTTCCGCTTTCGCATAATCATCCACCAGAAGAACGGATTGCCCGCTTTGCTGCACCTTGGAAAGCCTCTCCCGTATCGACGCATCCGATACCGCTTCGCCGTCGATTTGCACCTTTTCTCCGCGGACGGTAATGACCACCTGCGCTTCGTCCGCTTCCTCGGACACGTGAACCGCCTTGCTTCCAGCTTCCCCCGGCAAACTGCTCTCACCGCTCTGTCTGAAAGAGAGCAGAACCGCTCGCAACACAAAAAAGACCACAAGGATCGCAGCAATGATCAGTATCGCACGAATCCTGTTGTTCGTCTGCGAACTTAAGTTTTTCTGAATGATCCTCTTGTGCGGTCTGATCATCCAATAGACCACTGCCAGAACTGCAATGACCGCAATTGCAATAATAATTCCCGTCATAGTTTACTCCTGCGGATGATTCAGATACAAGTTCCCGTGACTTTCTTCCGCCTGCTTCAGCAACTCGCTCATACGGACATGATCCCGATAGAGAATGTTCGAATCATCCAACGTCAACAGTACCGGAAGCCCTGCGTTTGCGGCAAGGTATTCCGCAAGCATCGTTTCGAAGCGACTGTAAGCGGCTTCTTCCGTAGCAGGCGTAATGGAGATCTCCTCGATTGCCGTTTGCGTATCACGCATGAATCGAACGGATCGCACCGTCGGGTCCGCAGAATCATAGCCCACGGAAAGCGTGATAAAGGCGACGCTGAGTTCCGGCTTCTCAACAAGTTCCAGATGCCGCATCGCAAGATCGCGTTCCGCTTCCGCAGTTTCCTGCGCCCGCACCGCCGCTTCCGCTTCCTTCTGTCTGGCGTCCCCAAGCGTCACCTGATAGCTCATCACGACCATCAGAAGAATGAAAATCACATCCAGAAGAGAAGTCAGATCGATATCGATCGTGCTTTTATCCAATACTCTTTTCCTCATCTTCCCTTCCCTACAATTCCGGCTCGGATCCCGAAACTTTGTTAAAGTTAATCAAAAGGTTATATTTCCGATCATTTTCATCCAGTGTATTCTCGATCGTATTGATCGTTTTGGAGTGTCCCAACGAGACATAAGCCTTCAGTACAATTCCGAAAAGGAGTCCGAGGAAGGTGGAAATCAGCGCCGTACAAAGCGCTTCGTAGAGTCTTTTCACATCTCCCCCGCTCATTGCGGCAAGTCCCGGAATCAGACCGAGTACCGTTCCGAAGAGTCCCAGCATGGGAAAGAGCGAAACCATCTGCACCAGTGAGAGATATTTCGTGCTTTCGGCATTGAACTGCTCCCTGACATTGTCCATTGCTTCCGGATCCACTTCGTTTCTGATCGTATATCCCATGGTTCCGGACGCTTTATCGATCTTTGTATTGCTCTTTGTCATCCTGTAAATCTTCGCCGCGTGATCGCAGATCTGTTTCAGGTTCTTATGTACCGCCGAAAGTGCGACCCATACGGCAATAAAAAGAAACACAATCACCCAGTTGATCCAATCTCCGACCGCCTGCTTCCATATCTCTCCAAACATTTAAAGCCTCCTTCGTTCCGATTCCATCTCTATTTGATATCAATGATTTCGGATATCAATTAACGTCTGACTCTTTCGGGAACCGCGATCCTCGGGTTACTCTCGATCGGCGCGATCAGCAGTTTTCCCGTACCGCGGAACACATTGACCAGCCCTTCTCCCGCAGTAACGGAGCCGATCAATGTCGGCGTCGTTCTCTCCACGGTGAATTCCAGACCTTCCGACCATGCAATCGCCATATTCCCGTCAATCTTCACCACATCGTCCGCCAGTCTCACTTCAAACAGTTCTTCTCGCGGAACCGGACATTCCAGCGCCACAATGCCTTCTCCGTGAAGCGCCGTATTGAACAGACCTTCTCTGCCCAAAACCGCGGAACTGACGGTTGTTCGCGCGGAAATATGCATTTCGACGGAATCCTCGCAAGCCAGGAACATGCCGTCTTCAATGACCATATCGCTGTCCCACTCGGACAGGTCTTCCAGAAGGATATAGCGAAATGTCGGTTCCAGCACCAGAATCCCTTCTCCGGTATAGTGCGGCTTGATGGCGGTCTCGTTGGTCACCCGGCTCCCGACCCATTTCTTCATCAGATCGCCGACGCCCTTGACATCTGTCGTTGCCGCAAGGTCGCCCATCATAATCTGCATTTCACCCTTTTGAACCCTGACCCCCTTCTCCGGCGTCAGACAGCAGACAAGCTGTCTCTTTCTGACGTCCATCAGGGAAGCGAAATAAGCGGTCTGCGCATGCTCCGGCGCAACCGACAGATCCTTCTCGTATTCAATAACGGAAAACAGACCTTTCTCCGCGATGATATATCGCGGCTCCCTGTTTTCAAACAGATTCGTGGTGATCATTCCGTAAAACCTTTCTTCCCATTACCGTCACAACAGTAGCAGTTTCTCCGAAAGCAGGTGCGAGAAGCCGCTCATAATTGCGGAGAATACAACCAGATTCTCCGGACGCTCAATCTTTAAGTCCGCAGTTTCCCCATGCTGCAAGAGCGGCGCCGCCACTTCCGCCACCTCGTTGACGAAGCGCTCGCAGGTCTTCTTGTGAAGCATGTAGTATTCCTCATAGAATACTCTCACCTCTTCTTCCGAAAGGTGTGACGGGAACAGTTTCTGGATCAGAGAGATCTGAATACCCGTCTTCATGCTCAGAACAATGATCAGATAGGCAATGTGGGTCCGATAATAGCGCTTCTTGATCGGCTCCGGAATCACTTTCAGCCGGACATAGTTATTGATCGTCGACGACGTAATAAACTGCTCCTCTTTCAATTCGGGCGGCAGATAATCAAGGTACTGCTTCAACAACACAATGATCTGCTCCATGTACAGACCGATATCCGGAATGCTCTCCCAGGTCGGCAACTGGTATTCCAGCAGATATTTCTTCCATCGTCTTAACTTGTCCGCGACCAGTTTCTGATCTGATGTCATAATTCTTCCCCCGTTGCACATTCTGTTTTGATTGTATCAGATTTCTAACCTTGTGAAAATATGGAATTGACATCATGCCGTGGATGCTGTAATCTAATATCAGTTATTAGATGACGCAATTGATTCCATTCCACGCACTCCCAAAAGAAAGAGGTTTTCTATGAGCAATACGTTTGTACTGGTTACGGATTCCGGCTGTGATCTGCCCTATGATTATTTGGCCGAAAAAGGAATTCCCTGTGTGAATCTGGCTTTTCACTTTGAGGGTGAAGACGAGAACTTGGAGAATAACGAACTTGACCCGAAGGTTTTCTACGAGAAAATGCGTGCCGGAGAGATCGCCAGAACTTCCGCCGCCAATCCCGAAGCCTTCCGCGTTGCTTTTGAGAAGATATTAAAGGAAGGCAAGGACATCCTGTATATCGGCTTTGATTCCGGCATCAGCAGCACCGTGAACTCCGGTGCAATGGCGGCGAATGAACTGACGGAAGAATATCCCGATCGTACTATCCTTGTCATTGACACGCTCTGCGCAAGTACGGGCGAAGGTATGGTCGTTGCGGAGACGCAGAAGCGGATCGAAAACGGAATGACATTGCAGGAAGCGTATGAATTCGCGAAAGACCTTTCGCCCAAGGTCGCGCATCGTTTTACCGTCGATACGCTGACCTACCTCTGTCGCGGCGGTCGCGTCAGCAAAACGGCAGCCTTTGCGGGCAACATCTTAAATATTAAGCCCGTGCTCCATGTCGACGACGAAGGGAAGCTCATGCCCCTTGGCAAAGTCAGGGGCAGACAGAAATCCATTGCCATGCTCGCAGACGCATACGGCGAGACAGCGGTGCAGGATTCGGAATACGGCATTTACATTTCACAGGGAGACTGCATGGAAGATGCGGAATACCTCGCCGGTCTTCTCAAAGAGCGTTACGGCAAGAGCGTTACCATGATCTCTTATGTCGGCACGGTGATCGGCTCTCATTCCGGTCCCGGCACGCTTGCCTTGTTCTTCGAGGCCACAGCACGCAAATGATGATTGGTACATAAGATCGCTTGATATGATGAGTCCCGGCATGCGGGGGGGCATGTTCGGGGCTCTGTTTCTCTGATATTTCAGTGTTTTACAGGAGGGTATTACTATGACGCGTACCAAAATCGCAGACCGGACGCTTCCGGATTATACAAGGTGTGAAGAAATCACCAACATGGTTACACATATCGTCGGAGGCGCTTTCGGCATTGCTGCGCTCGCGCTTTGCGTGATCTTCTCGGCAATCTACGGCAATGCATATCTGGTAGTCGGCAGTGCGGTTTACGGCACGAGCCTGATTGCACTATATACGATGTCCAGCGTCTATCACGGTCTGCGTGCCGGGCGCGCAAAACTGGTGATGCAGGTTCTGGATCACTGTACGATTTATTTCCTGATCGGCGGAACCTACACGCCCATCACTTTGGGACCGATCAGAGCGGCGAATCCGGCGCTCGGCTGGACGATTTTCGGCGTGGTGTGGGGACTGTGCGCACTCGGCTCCACTTTTACCGCAATCGATTTGAAGAAATACCGGAAGCTCTCCATGGCATGTTATATCGGCATCGGCTGGATCATCGTCTTCGCCGTCAAACCGACGATTAACGCCATCGGCATGGCAGGCTTCCTCTATCTGCTGCTCGGCGGCGTCGCATACACGATCGGCGCCGTGCTCTATGCGCTCGGCAAGAAGAGACGCTACATGCATTCCATCTTCCACGTATTCGTCCTCATCGGTTCGATTCTGCAGTTCTTCTGTGTCCTGTTCTATTGTATTCTGTAATCAAATCATTTCATCCATGATTCAATCGCTCCGCTAAGGATGCGCACACACGCGATGGGAAAATGTTGCTTTCGCAACCGCTCGGACTTACCGATCCTGTACCGATTTCTTGCAGATCATTGCAGGAATCGACGAAACGGAAAGGCAGAAACGGCGAATACGGAGAGGATTCTTCAGGCATCCTGCGGAAGTTGGCGGAGCATATATTCCACGACACCCTGCAAGCGGCTTTCTTTCCATGCTTCCGCATCCGCCTGCTTCGAAAGCGGATACAGAATTTGGAAATCAAGCGTCTCCCCCGGTACCCGCCCGCTGCGCAGCGGCTCATAGAAGTTCCTGATCCAGTCTTCTTCCGTCGCATGCTCGAATTCCGCGGGGCGTAAGAACCTTAACTGCCGTTTCGTGTTCTCTATGAACATTTTGGCTGCGAGTGCGCTTAATTTTTCATATTCCTCTTTCGGAACATCTGTGAAAATCATCGGCAGCGAATGCGGCAGGATCCGCTGCGTTTCCCGATCGATCCGTATCCCGAACGGCTCCCAGGCAAAATGATCTTCCGCAAAATGTATTTTGGTGAAGATTCCGTATTCCGTATTGTGCTGCGATCTCTGATAGTCGGTGTCGAAGACAAAATTGCCAAGAGAATAGAAAATCACCTTGTCGCCCACGGTTTCATAGTTCATCGGCACATGCGGGTGGTGCCCCACAACGAGATCCGCGCCAAAATCAAGATAGGTCAGATATCGGTCTCTGGTATAGGGCGACGGCAATGCCGTGAATTCCTCACCCCCGTGCGCGACCACGATACACCAGCGACAGGTCTGCCTGATCTCTCCGATCCGTTCCGCAATCCGCTCCATATCGCTCCAGCTGAAACACCCCGCGGTATCTTCCGCCGCCTTTCTGCAGGCTCTCTGGTAGCCGACGCCGATCATACCGATCCCGCCCGCTTCCGGCAGAATCAGCGGCTTTGACGCTTCCGCAAGATTCCTTCCTGCGCCGAGCGTCAGCGCGTGATACCGCTTTGCCAGCGCAAGCGTATCCTCGATTCCGTCAGATCCGGCATCCATGATATGATTGTTGCAGAGATTCCATACGTTGGCACCGATCCGCTTTAAGAAGACGGCCGCTTCCGGATTCATACTGTGCTGCAGCGCCGCCACCGTGTTGGATCTCGTTTCATGCGTCCGCTCGGATAACGGACCCTCAACGTTTACGATCAGGTGATCCGTGTCCCGCAAGAAAGAAAGCACCTCTTCCGCTAAGAGCTGCTCGTCATTCCACTTGCCGTACATGTATTTATCGAAGCCGATGTCTCCCGTAAAGGTGAGCGTCGTTCTGTCTTTTGTCATTTTATTCCACCGATTCCGGACCAAATCCCGCCAGTGCGCGGAACCGATCGCCCCGTTCTTCGAAATTCCTGAAATACCCGTAAGACGCAGAAGCAGGAGAAAGAATGCAGGCCTTTCCCTGCGGCGTGAGTTCCGTTGCAACCGCAACCGCCTCTTCCAGATCCGTTACCAAAACGCAGTACGGACACTCCTTGACAGCTTCATAGATCCGCTTTCCGGAATCATAGGCAAATACATAATGATATTCCGGATGCTTCCGGATGTATTCCTCCAGGGGTGCATAGTCAATGCCGCGATCCATGCCGCCGATGATCACGGCGGAAGCGTTTTCAACCGCCTGCAGCGCCGCAATGGTTGCGTTGGGAATCGTTGAAATCGAATCATCGTAATAAGTAATGCCGTTTCGCTCTCCCAACTTCTGTAATCGGTGCGCAAGTCCCGTAAACGCGGCAAGACTCTCTCTGACCGCTTCCGGCGTGATTCCGCAGCGCTCCGTCGCGATTCGAAAGACAAACTCCGCGTTTTGGCGGTTGTGTTCACCGAGGAGCTGCAAACGATAGGACGGAATCCTTTCGGCATCGATCACGATCCGTATCGCTTTCGTTGCAAGCGGCGGTACATGACTCCCCAGATAAACATAGTCGCTTTCCGTCTGATAGGTCGTAATACGGCGCTTGGCAGCGAAATACTTCTCCATCGTCCCGTAATAATCGAGATGTTCCTCAAACAAATTCAGAATCACGGCGATATGCGGCGAAACCTTTGCGTGCGCAAGTTGATGGCAGGACATTTCAAAGACCGCCAGAGTCTCCTCATCCATCTGCTCATAGTGATCCAGACAGGGTTCTCCGATGTTGCCCAGAAAGAGAACGGGGCGATCCCGCTCTTCCTTCAACACATGATACAGCATCGCCGCCGTTGTGCTCTTCCCCTTGGTTCCCGTAATTCCGATCACCTGATCCCGAAAGGCTTCCAGAAAGATTTCCGTCTGGGAAGTGTACTTCGGATGATCTTCGTCCATCGCGATCCCCGGACTTTTGATGATGAAGTCAAATCGATCTTCGTCAATTTCTTCACGTTTTCCCTCAAAAATCTCTACAGACTGCGGTCTGCAGCATCTTGCAAGGAACTGTTCCGTCGACTTCCCTTCGCTTCCGTAGCCCCAGATGCAGATTCTTTTCCCGTCAAATTTGCGGTATTCTGTCCTCTTCATCAGAATCCGAGGAACGCCTCGATCTGTTTCTTCTGCTGGAAGCCCAGCGTGGACTTCACAACCTCTCCGTTCTTCAACAGGAACAAAGACGGAATGCTGGACACGTTGAAAGAAGCCGCAAGTTCTTCCTGCTCATCCACATTGACCTTTCCGACTTTCAGTTTCCCTTCGTATTCCTTGGCAATCTCTGCGATCACCGGAGAAAGCATCTTGCAGGGACCGCACCATGCCGCCCAGAAGTCCAGCAACACGGGTAATTCCGACTGCAATACTTCCGTTTCAAAATTTTCCTTTGTGATAACAAGTTCACTCATTTCATTTCCTCCTGATTCTGATGTCGCGTTAACAGTTCCGCCCCCCCTGCTCCTATACGTCAGGCAATCGGCTCAAAATCTGCTGCGCCGTGCTTACACAGCGGACATATAATGTCCTCCGGCAGTTCATCGCCCTCGTAGATATAACCGCAAACCTTGCAAACGAAGCCTTTTTTGCCTTCCGTCTGCGGCTTCGGCTTCACGTGATCCTGATAATAGGTATAAGTCATGGTCTCACGATCGGAAAGCGCCCTGGCTTCCGTCACGGTACAGATGAACATTCCGTGCGTATCCAGATCCACGTACTGCTCCACCTGCAATGACATAAAAGCGTTGATATATTTCGGAAGAAAGACCAGTCCGTTGTCCGCTCTCAACACTTCCTGACCTTCGAATTTATCTGCGGTTCTTCCGCTCTTGAAGCCGAACCGCTCAAATACGGAAAACGGCGCATCCGTTGAGAGACAGTTGACATTCATCTTGCCGGTCTGCTGAATCACGTGATGCGAATAATTCTGCTTGTTGATGCACACGGCAACACGATTCGGCGTATTGGTCACCTGCGAAATGGTATTTACGATCAGTCCGTTATCCTTCTTCCCGTCGTGGGAAGTCACAACATAGAGACCGTATCCGATCTTAAACAGTGCCGTCATATCATTTTTGTTCGCGGTTGTTTCGCTCTGCGCGATATAGTCCATGCAAAGTTCATCCGCCATCGCCTCCAACTGCGCGCTGCTGTCTTCATTCAATGCGGACAGAATACGCGCGTTGTGCTCCGTATATACAATGCCCTTGCAGCCATCCAGCAGTTGCTTCATGGTCTTCACCGCCTGCGGCGCCCAGGAACCGTTCTCGATCATGCCGATCGTTCTGTTTCTGAATCCTCGCTCGGTCAGATGATGAATGAAATCACGCATAAAAGGGAACACGTCCGCGTTGTACGTCGTCGTCGCAAGCACGAGCCTGCCGTATCGGAACGCATCCTCCACGCACTTTGCCATATCGTCTCTGGCAAGATCATGTACGACCACCTTCGGACAGCCCTTTGTTTTTAATTTATCGACGAGCAGTTCCACCGCTTTCTTCGTATTTCCGTAGACGGAAGTATAGGCGATGACGATGCCTTCGCTTTCCGCTTCGTAGGAAGACCAGGTCTGGTACAGTTTCAGATAGTGGTCAAGGTGCTCCGTCAGTACCGGACCATGCAGCGGGCAAATCTTCTCAATCTCAAGCGCTGCCGCCTTTTCCAAAAGTTTCTGCACCTGCGCGCCGTATTTCCCGACAATCCCGATATAGTAACGTCTGGCTTCGTCATCCCAGTCCTCATCCACATCGAGCGCCCCGAACTTCCCGAAGCCGTCCGCCGAGAACAGAACCTTGTCAACGCTGTCATAGGTGACCATGACCTCGGGCCAATGCACCATCGGCGCACCGACAAAGGTCAGCGTATGCTTCCCGAGCGAAAGCGTGTCGCCCTCACTGATTACGATTCTCCTCTCCTCGAAGTCCCTGCCGAAGAAATTCTTCATCATGGCAAATGCTTTCTCGGAAGATACAAGCGTAGCGTTGGGATAAGTATCCATGAAATTCACAATGTTCGCGCTGTGATCGGGTTCCATGTGCTGCACTACAAGATAATCCGGTTTGCGGTCACGAAGTTCCGTCGCAATGTTATCCAGCCATTCGTGCTGGAAGTTGCGGTCGACCGTATCCATCACTGCAATCTTCTCGTCGATAATCGCGTAGGAATTGTAGGACATGCCGTTCGGCACAAGATACTGACCCTCAAACAGATCGATCTTGTGATCGTTCACACCAAGGTAAATGATGTCGTTCGTAATCTTCATACGTTTCTCCTTCTCTTTTCGGGCTGCGAGGAAAAGATGCACGATCCCGAGACAACGTAGTATATTTGTTAAATTATACCATTTTTCCGCCCTGCACACAATAGATCCGAAATATGAAATCCCTATCACAATTATAACCAAACTATAACCTTTATAAACTATTTAAAAACATTAGCACTCATCTATTGACAGTGCTAACAATCGGTATTATAACGAAGATGAACAAAAGGTTCAACGATTGGATTTGCAAATCCGATCGATAGGGATCAACAAAAAGGAGGAATGATTTATGATGATGCCAAGTATTTCAGGT
>CAZNCH010000004.1:0-31120 GCA_964571555.1 uncultured Lachnospiraceae bacterium
TGATTCATGGTACAATTTTTAGCTTAGATACTGCGCCGTGAATAATTCAGGCTAAATATTGTACAAATGCTTCTTAAGCATCTCCAGATACTTCCCAAACTCCGTATTCATGGCGTCCAGATTGGCTTCTCCCTCATTGAATTTATCTCTGATAAAGCCCTCGGACATCCAATTGATCATGCGGATCACGCGGCCGACCTCCACGAAATCCTTGAACTTCGTATTGTCCGCCTGCTTATAGATTCCATTGTAAATCGCTTCCATGGCATGTTTCTGATCACTGATTGCCGCAAGCGCCTCGGAATTGCTCTCAAACATCACACCGGAGAGGAACTGCTGCATATAGGGGTAGTTCTTCATGACCCTCGTTTTTGCCTGTTCGATCATCAGTTGGATCTCGAAAAAATCCGCTTCCCCCTGCTTCACCGACTGCGTCAGTTCCAGCGTCATATATTTCACGCTGTAGTCAAAAATAAGGCATAGAGTCCCTGCTTGCTGATGAAATAGTGGAACAAAAGACCTTTTGAGATTCCCGCCTCACGCACGATGACATCTGTGCTCGTCTTCTTGTATCCGTTCAGTGCAAAAGACTTCAATGCCGCATTGATAATCGCATCCTGCTTCGCTTTCTTTACGTCGAAAAACTTCGCGTTCATAGAATCCCCCTTACTGACCCTCTCGGTCAAGGACAATTCTATCATACATTATGTAAACATGCAAGCCGCTTTTTGCAGAAAAAAACGTCGCTGCGAAGCCGATCCTAGACGTCCTCCACAGCAACGTATTTCATTTCGAACGCTTTCTGGGGCATCGGCTTATCGAAATAGAAGCCCTGCACCATTCGAACATTGATATTCTCAAGCACTCTGTACTGCTCTATCGTCTCGATTCCTTCCACACAGACCTTGACGCCGAGTGCGCTTGCAAGCTCACCCACCATCTTGACGAAGGACTGCGCATACTGATCTGTCGCCAGTTCGGTCACAAAACTCTGATCGACCTTGATCACATCGATCGGCAATTCACGCACATGATTCAGCGAAGAATAACCGGTTCCGAAATCATCCAGCGCGATACGGACGCCGAGCTTTTTGATATTTCCGAGAATCTTCTTCATTCTGGTCATGTCATTGATCGCCAGAGATTCCGTCACCTCAAGGGTCAGGTTCCTCGGATTGATTCCCGTTTCCTGAACGATCGTTTCGATGATTTCAACGATATCGTTCTGTAAGAGCTGCACCACCGAGAGATTCACATTCACCTTATAATACGGACGTCCCGTTTCATTCCACTTTCTGCAGGCAATACAGGCCTCTTTCAACACGTGGTTGCCGATGGGATTGATCAGCCGTAAATATTCCGCAAGCGGAATGAACTCACTGGGCGTCACGAAGCCGAGTTCGGCTGAATTCCAGCGGATCAGCGCTTCCGCACCGGTACAGACCGCATTTCCTCTCCGAATGTCCACGATCGGCTGATAATAGACCTCGAATTCCTGATAGCCGTTCGTCGTCGCGTCTCGCATGCTCTTCTCCATATCAAGACGCTTGTTGGACTCCGCATCCGCGCTTTCGGCATAATAGGCGGCGCGGTTCTTGCCGCTCTTCTTCGCCTGGTACATGGCGATGTCCGCCTTACGGATCAGATCCTGCACGGTCTCGCCGTCGTCCGGGAAGGTCACGACCCCCATACTGCTGGTGCAATAATAATCCGCTCCCTTTAAGAACCAGGGCTTACTGAAAACAACTTGAATTTCCTCGATAATATTGGTAATGCGCTCATAGTTGACCGGCGGAATGATCACGACGAATTCGTCGCCGCCCATACGATAGCAGGAGCTCTGAACGCCTTCAATTCTCTGTAAACTGTGAGAGATCGCCTTTAGGAGAACATCTCCGTACTGGTGACCGAGTCCGTCGTTGATATGCTTGAAATCATCCAGATCCAGATAGAGAACGGCTCCCTTGCTCCCGCTGATCTTCGCTTCGTCAATATAGGCGAGCAGATCTCTCTCGCAGCTCATGCGGTTATAGAGACCGGTCAGAAAATCATTGTTCGCCTGCTGTTCAATTTTTCGCTGGTACAGTTTCTTCTCGGTGACGTCAAAAATCGAGAACAGCGTCACCTTTCTTCCGTCCACCCACTGAATCACCGTGGTATGAAGATCGTACCAACGGGAGCGCGCCGCATATTCCACTTCGGAATAAGAGGTTCTGTGGTTATAACGCAGTTTATCTTCAAAGAGAGACTCCACCATCCCGTTGGACAGTTCCTCTTCGAAGGTATTGCGGAACATCCGGTTCACAAAGAGAATTTCTCCGTTTTGCATATCCTTGACATAAATCGCGCTGCCGACATTATCAAGGATCGCCTCTAAGGATTTGAACGAACTGGCAAGAGAATTCTTCTGAATCCTTCTCGTTAAGATATTCTGAAGCACTCTGATCACATCGCCGAAGAACTTCACATCATCCATATCCCAGTTCTTCTTCGGCGCGCTGTCCGTAAACAGCGCATACATGGCAGGTTTATGATTGATAAAAATCGGCAGGGCAATCAGAGCCGTGATCCTGTTTGCATCCATCCGTTCCCGCACGGAGTCGTTGATCTTGGTCTTATAGGAAATGACGGACGGCTTCTCACCAAAAGATGCAATCAAAGCGCGCTTGGTCTCCTCGGAGAGTTCCATAGCGTCCTTACCTTCTTCGGCGGAGTAACCCGCCAGAACTTCCACATCCCCGTCTCCCGCTTCGGGTCTTAATATCATCGCATGACTTACCTGCGTATAAAGCACGGTCTCACGCAGAACCGCCTGACAGATATGCTCGAAGACCTCATCCGAGTCCAGCAGCTGCACGATTTCCGTCATGGATTCGCTCCTGCGGAGTGAACGTGCCATTTCAAGTTCCGAATAGCGCGACCGCTTGGACTCCGCCACTGCGGATTCTAAAAGATCGGAATTCCCGTAGATTTTCTTGGAGATTTCACGTAAGAGATCCAACGATTTGATGAATTTCGGGTAATCGGTCGTGGACTTGATATTCAGAACGGCATTTTCCGTGTCTTCGACGTCATTCAGGACAGCACAAACAAACCAGCAAAACGCCAGTTTCCCGTTGACCCGCACTGCAATACTCGCGAGTTTAATGTTGGAGTAGTTGGTGTCCTCCACGATTTGCTCTTCCACCGAACTGGTCAGAACCTGCCGCAATACAGATTCGATGCGATGTTCCTCCACAAGACCGAGAATCCTTGTAATATCATTCGGATTCCCCGACATCTCCGTGATCCGTTCCCCTGCTGCATTGACGCAGAACAGAAACAATCCGGTCAGGAGGGAATAGGTATCCTGCGCCTTTTGCATTGTTTCCGCGTTCAGGTTCATACGGCTCAGTATCGATGGATGTTCGCTTTCTCCCCTATAAGCCATAAAACACCCTCATTGTCTATGATTTATCGAGACAGGCTCGATCAATACACTACTTTTTTCTTCTTGTAGGCAACCAGACCGATCGTGCTGGAAAGCACAATATCAATACAGCCGATCGCAATCATCAGCAAAACATTTCTCGCCGGATCTGCGGAATAGGGCAGTAAACTGAAATGCTGGTTGAGCAACAGGACGCGAACCGCACGAAACGGCGGGAGCGCCAGCGGTTCCGACGCCAGAAACATAATCAGACGGGGAAGCAGCAGCGTCAAAACAAAATACCCAAGATATGCTTTCTTCTTGTTCTCGAACAAAAATAAAAACATATTTCCGATGGAGACGCCGGCAAGCCACATCGGAATCGCAATCAGCATCTTCTCGATGAAATCAGTGATATCATACATGCTGATGGTTCCGTCTTTGTACTGGAACACCGTCGTAATTACGATCAGCAGCGCGAAAGCGACACAGAGGAAAAACAGCGCCAGAATGACCTCGGTAAGCAGTTTCCCGAAGTAAATCATCCCCCGACTCATGCCTTTCGTAATATTATCTTTAATCTGCGGGTTGGGATATAACTTCCCAAAGCCCATATCTGCGATAAAAATACAACTGTAAAACGGAACCACAAAACACCAGGTCGCGTACACAATGATATTGTATGCATAAGTGCCCTCATTCGTTCCGTAAATCGTGCGAAACGCAACGACTGCAATGTTGCCCAGCAGACACAGCACGAAAATCCCCATCACATACGCATAAGTGTAGCGGCGATGAAAGGCTGTATTCAGATCGCGCGCAATATAGCGAAACATCATCTGTCCTCTTTCTCTTATTCGTCTACAGAGTAATTGGGAGCTTCCTTCGTAATATGAATATCGTGAGGATGGCTCTCTTTCAGTGCAGCCGCAGAAATCTTGACAAATTTACCGTTCTGCTTCAGATCTTCGATCGTCGTCGCCCCGCAATAACCCATACCGGAGCGAATTCCGCCGATCAGCTGGAAAATCGTATCCTCAGCGGTTCCCTTGTAGGCAACACGACCCTCGACGCCCTCCGGAACCAGTTTCTTGGCGTTGGCCTGGAAGTATCGGTCCTTGCTGCCGTTCTCCATCGCAGCAATCGAGCCCATGCCGCGATAAACCTTATATTTACGCCCCTGGAACAGTTCAAAGGTTCCCGGAGACTCGTCACAGCCTGCAAAAATACTGCCCATCATGCAGACATTTGCGCCTGCGGCAAGGGCTTTCGTCATATCGCCGGAATACTTGATTCCGCCGTCTGCGATGATCGGAATATCATAGCCGGAAGCGATCGCATAACTGTCCATAATCGCGGTAATCTGCGGTACACCGATCCCCGCCACAATACGTGTCGTACAGATCGAGCCGGGACCGATGCCGACCTTGACGGCGTCCACGCCCGCCTTGATCAGCGCCTTCGTCCCTTCTCCCGTCGCAACGTTTCCGCCGATCAGCGGCAGGTTCGGGAAAGCCTCTTTGATCATTCTCGCGCAGTTCAGCACGTTTTCGGAATGACCGTGCGCGCTGTCCAAAACCACCACATCCACCTTCGCTTTCACCAGCGCGTCGACACGTTCCAACACGTTTGCGGTGATGCCGACGCCTGCGCCGCACAGCAGTCTTCCCATGGAATCCTTCGCGGAAAGCGGGTACTTGATCTGCTTCTCAATATCCTTAATCGTAATCAGACCCTTGAGGTTGAAATCCTTATCCACGATCGGAAGTTTCTCCTTACGCGCCTTCGCCAGAATCGCCTTGGCTTCCTCTAAGGTGATGCCTTCCTCTGCGGTAATCAGACCTTCGCTGGTCATGACTTCCTTGATCTTGCGACTGAAATCCGTTTCGAACTTCAGATCTCTGTTGGTAATGATGCCGACCAACTTCTTGCCTTCCGTGACCGGAACGCCCGAAATGCGGAACTTTCCCATCAGTTCATCAGCATCCTTGAGTGTGTGTTCGGGAGAAAGTGAGAACGGGTCGGTAATGACGCCGTTTTCGGAACGCTTAACCTTGTCCACCTCATCCGCCTGGTCTTCGATCGACATGTTCTTATGAATAATGCCGATACCGCCCTGTCTGGCCATTGCAATCGCCATGCGGTGCTCCGTAACCGTATCCATTCCTGCGCTCATCATGGGAATGTTCAACTTGATGTCACGTGTCAGATAGGTGGAAACATCCACCTGATTGCCGACCACACTGGAATAACCGGGGATCAATAATACATCGTCAAATGTAATACCTTCCGAAACAATCTGTCCCATTTCATTCTCCTTTATCTCTTGATTCAATTCAGATATTCAAATGCCGTCTCATCATCCGCGACCTGTCAGAACTCCATCACCTTTCTCGGGAAAACGGTTCGGATCGCTCTCAGCATTTCTTCGTTCGGTTCGATCAGGTACAGCACATCGCCGCCCCGATCATGGTACAGCAGCCCATACGGTCTGGCGTCCGGATTCTTCGAACTGTAATCCTTCTCGCTCACCTTGCGGGCCTTATAGGAATCCAGTTCATGCGACGTATAGGGCGCGAGAAATTCCATCTTGTTGAGATCCAATACCGCAACCCGCTTCCGTCGCTGCTTCGCAATGATCTTGTCGATCGTGATCTCTTTGTCCAGATAGAGGTACTCGAACTCCAGATCCAGTTCGGGCAGAAAGATATAAGCCACGATACCCAAACCGATCGCAACCAAAAGCAGCCATCCGCTCAGCCAAAAGCCCAAAAATAAAAACACAGCCACGAGCGCATAAACGAATACCTTGATCAGGAGCGCAAGCGGATGCGGCTTTCTGGCTACCATATATTCTACGTAGGATTCTTTCATGTGACACCTCTAGGCTATAATTCATGTTATTATATCATTTCTGAGACCTCGATGCAAGTTGGCGCAACTGTGAAAATCATGACATTTGTGACAAATATTCTTAAATTTTAATGAAGATTCTTGACCATATCGGCAGATGTTCACTATAATCATCACATAGTGTCTTTGCTTTTTTCGGGCAATGATTTTTACAGATGGAATCCAGCGGACAAGCGACAACACAGGCAGGAAATATCGGAGGCGCGCCATGGCAATCAATGACGAAATCAAAGTACAGAAGAAGAAACTGAGAGAGATGAACGGAAAGGGAAAAGCGAAATACATCTGGGACTATTACAAGATCCACATCATCGTCGGAATCATTGTGATCATCGCAGGCTCCTATCTGATTCGCGACCTCGTTCGGAACAACCGTCCGGAATACATCTATGTTTCCGTCTTCAATACCACCCAGCTTCTGGATCAGACGGACGGCACGGGAATCACTTCCGACTTCGCTTCCTATGTCGGGGTCGACACCAAAAAGACCATTGTCACGTTTGATGAAGGCTACTTCTATCATCCGCAGGAAATCGACATGGGCAGCATGGGAATCAACATGAAGATTCTTGCCATGATCTCCGCCGGAACGCTCGACGCAATGATGGCGCCCGACTTTATTATCGAGGAATATGGCGTACAGGGCGGTTTTGCCGACCTGCGGAATTTCTACACCCGGGAACAGATGCAGCGTTTCCGCGACGCAGGCTTCACTTTCCTGACGGTTCCTTACGAGGGGGAAGAACTGCCGGTTGGACTTTCTCTGACGGAGTCGCCCTACTTGCAAACGCTGCCGGAAGGCTTTCCGTTCTCGGAAGACGGGACGCCCTACATCGCCTTCGCAAGCAATGCGCCACATCCGGAAGCGAATCTGAAACTGGTCGAAATGCTCACCGGCATAATGACCCACCGCGCCGGGGACTGATTGTGTTTGCATCCGTTTCCCTCAAAACGGCGCATCCGACAGAAAACATCAATACGGAATTTCAATTTTATTTGTAACTGCCGAACCGGACGAATCCGAGTAAACACGAATGAGCAGAGTTCCCTCTTCGTTTTTTTGCAGCGCGACATCCGATAATTCTTCCATTTCGCAAATCGGCTCGACGTGATCCCCGATTCGCTTCTCCATCGAAACATAAACAGGCGGCTCATAGGTTGAAACCGGCTTGAATTGCAGCAGTGTATTTCCGTTTCCGTCCTCCGTTGACGTACAAATCAAACCATAGGTCTTGGGCGCCTGCTTTTCAATCTTTTCCTGATAGGAATCATAAAACAGATCCCCTGCGTCGATCTGTCCCATAAAGAAACGCGAAAACACATTGCTGAACGCCTGCGCGCCGTACATGTTTAAATGACTGATCTCTTTAAAAAGCGATCCTTCATAGGAAAAATACTCCGGTTTCATCAGATTGAAATCATAATATTCAACTCCGTAAGGTTCCAGCAGCGCCTTAACCTGCGCAATATACTCATCATAATTTCCCCTTGCCACAAGATGATAATCCGGAATCGGAGCCGAGAAAAATGTCAATTCAATTCCGTTTTTCTTGCAGTAGTTGATTATTTTTTCCAGCGAATCGATATCATCTTCCGTAAATCTGTCCTTTGCAATCGGATTCAGTACGTCCGAGGAGAACCCCTCATCCGTCACCGTCCCTTTATTTGCAACATATCCTTTTCCCGCATAGTATTCCTCGCCATGATCAACGTAAGAATAATCCCGATACGTTTCTGTCCTTTTTGCCTCAAAAACGCTGCGAACATATTCAGGTTCAAACAGATTGCGCCAATATCGTCTTGCCGGGATAAAGTTATTGATCCAGTACTTTTTATCGCTGGCATTTGTAAGATACAGCGCTTTATCCACAGATGGGTTCAGATAATCTCCAATGATATAGGTTGACGTCAACTCGGTTCTCTCTTTCACGCTTTTTCCGGAAATAGCAAAGTACATCTCCATATATACTTTTTTCAGTTTGTTGTCCCTGCCCGCTTCCCGCAGCATGGCATAACTGCCGTCATACATTTGACTGGAAGTTCCGGCATTGAACGTGTTGGCTTGAAAAATCTCATCCGTGATCGACGGATCCAAAGACCGATAGGTATGGGAGGATCCCAGAAAAAGAACATCTATATTGGCTTCCTCATGATGCAGTTCATGCAGCGTTATCCTTGTGTAGGAATCGACGTCATCAACAAGGAAATAGGTCATAACATGATTGCTAAGCGCCAACAGAATGATAAATATCGGAATCAGTAAGATTGACCCCGCTTTCTTCCAACTAAAACTGGAAGTAAATAAACTGACTCTGATCATACTCCGCTCCATATACTCCAAATAAAATGATAACCCAGAAAGCCGCAAGATAGACGATCCATCTGAACACAAGGTTCTGTCTGAACAGGATTTCCCTTACGCGAATCCGATTCTCATGCAACAGATCAACTGCAAACATCATGAGAATTGCAAGTAGCAGAATCAACCACTCATACCATGAGAACGTGATTTTCAACAGGGAAACCTTCTGCACCCCCGTCAACATTTGCCTGAAAAACGCAATGGAATCACGAACGGAAGAAGCTCTGAAAAACACCCAGGCAACATCAACCAAAACGAAGGTAATAAGTATATGCAAAAATCGATTGCCAAAACCTTTTGATTGTTCGCCGGTTTGCTTCTCCCCGACACCGATATGGCGTTTCAAATTTCCGACGCACTGAAATACGCCATGCGCACCCCCCCATATGACGTAATGCCAACTCGCGCCGTGCCATAATCCGCTTGTAAGAAAAACAACTAAGGTGTGAATCAATGTCCTGACAAACCCTTTTCTGTTACCTCCCAAAGGAATATAGAGATAATCCGTAAACCACGAGGTGAGCGAGATATGCCATCTTCTCCAGAAATCTTTGATCGAACATGCCAAATACGGTTGCCGGAAGTTGTTCATCAACTGAACGCCCATCACTTCGGCACAGCCGATTGCAATGGTTGTATAGCCGTTGAAATCACATAATATCTGCACCGCAAACAGGATTGCCGCTACAGCCAGTTCCACAAATCCGTAATTCTGATAATGATTAAAAACCTGATCCACAAAAATTGCCGCTCTGTCTGCAATCACCAGCTTGAGAAAAAATCCCCAAAGCATCATGCAGAGTCCTTTGCGGATATTCTTTCCATCCGCTTTTACCAAATCGATGTGATGAATTTGCTTCAGCAAATTGGATGATCTCTCAATCGGTCCCGCCACCAACTGCGGAAAAAACGATACGAACAATGCATATCTGGCGAAACTGTGTTCCGCATCAATCGTATGTCTGTAAACATCTATGGTGTACCCCACCGCCTGAAATGTATAGAAAGAGATTCCTACAGGTAAAAGAATATCGAAAGGAAGACTGACGGATGTGCCGCAAACAGCATTCAGATTATCTAAGAACCACTCAAAATATTTAAAGAAAAATAAAATACCGAAATTACAAACCAAACAAAGCGCCAGAACAAGGTTTTTCAATTGTTTTCTGTCTTTCAGTTTTTCCAGAAGCAGCCCGGAACTATATGTGACGACCGTGGAAGTCGCGATCAGAACCGCATATTTGGCATTCCAACACATATAAAAATAATAGCTTGCCAACAGCAGCCAAAACTGTCTTAATTTCTTGGGAATCACATAAAAGCCACATGCCACAATCGGGAAAAACAGCAGGAAATCGATCGAATTAAATAACATACCCACTCCAACATCTTTATTGATCAAGGTGTAACTTCCGGAATTTTCCCGAAAACACCTAATATGAATTGTAGCATAAAACAAACCTCCCGTCGACAGATACGCCGAATTCTGCTTTCGAAATGCAACAACCGCGCCGGGTGCAGGATTCTTCGCATCAGGCGCGGTTATTGTATTCCTTTTATTTTATTTCTTCTTCACATCAGGGTTCGGCGTCTACTGAATGCCCGCATTCTGGCAGAGCGTTCTGAGTTCCGCTGCCGGATGATGCGCAACCATTTCTTCGTACTTGCCGGTATAATCCCAGAGACCATGGAAATACTGCACCTGCGTCGGCGTGAAGTAAGCGACGCCGTCCGCACAGGTCACTGCAACGGTTCCTGCCGGAGCCGCCGGTGCGGTGGTTTCGGCTGCCGGGGTTTCTGCTGCGGGCGTCTCTGCCGCGGGCGTCTCTGCCGCAGGCGCTACCGTATTCGGATCAACGCCGGTCGCCGCATTCTTCTGCGCCGCAGCCTGAAGCGCTTCCTGCTCCTTCTGCTGCGTCTTCGCCTCGGCAATCTTCGCTTCCGCTTCGGCTGCCGCCGCCGCTGCATCCCCCGCTTCTTCCTCGGAGACTACATCCAGAAATTCCGTCTTGATATAGGCTTCGCCGTCATCATACTGAATCCGGCTCCAATCGCCCTCTACGCCCAATCGCAAAAACATATCGCCCACGTTGCAGGTCTTAACGATGTTGTCGTTGGTATCGGTATCGGGAGTCTTACGAATCCGGACGGTATCGTTGGTCTTCACGTAGGTCGGCTTGTTCTTGGCTTCCGCCGCTTCCGCCGCTGCTGCCGCAACCGCTTCCGCTTCCGCCTGCTTCGCCGCTTCCGCCTCCGCCGCAGTCGCTGCCGCCGCCGCTTCCGCTTCCGCCTCCGCCGCAAGATCTCTGATCGTATAATACAGATAATTGCTCTCTACGCTTTTATCGTCCTTGGAACGAATGCATATTGTAATGGCGCCCGCGCCAAGCGTATGCAGCACAGCCTTGTTCTCGCTGTCCGACTGTATTTCGAACTCGGCATTTGCGGAATCGATGATGAAATCGATCTTATCTTTTAATTTCGCACCTTTCGGATCCGTTTCAATGGAGAAAACATAATCCCTGTCCACTTCCAGTTCCTGCTCTGCGAAATCCGGCGTCAATGTAATGCTCTTGATCTTCTTTGAAGTCGTGCATCCCTTCAACGCGAAAATGCCAACCACCACCAACACAACAATCAGCAGCAACATGGCAAACATCAGCAGCATCATCTGCATTTGTGCTTTTTTTCTACGTTTCAAAACAAAGTCCTCCCTGATTGATCTTCCCTGTAAACCCCTTACTAAATTGTCTTATCATGAATCACATCACTGTATGATTTTCATTCATCATAACAAAAAAACGCATGTATTACAAGACTTTCGCGCCTTCCATCTCAAAGCGGAACCTGACTTCGCTCATACCTGTTCCCATCATAACTTCACGAAGCTTTAATTTGTCCTTCGCATAGAACAGAAGGAAGCCGCCGCCGCCCGCGCCGATCATCTTCCCGCCCAGCGCGCCGTTTTTCATCGCAAGATCGTACCATTCATCAATCTGCGGATTGGACATGCCGCCGGAACGTTTCTTCTTGTACTGCCAGTGTACGTTCATGATATCCGCAAACGTATCCAGATCGCCCTTCTCAAAGGCGGCTTTGCTCTGATATCCGAGATCTTTGACAAAATCAAGGTTCTTGATCATATCCTGATCCTTCTCCTTGCTCCTGTCATTCTGCTCCTTGAGGATCGAACCCGCAGAACGGGAGAAGCCCGTAAAATACAGGCAGAGATTGTCTTCCAGATTATAGAGCGTCTCCTTGGAAATATTCAGAGGATCCACCCAGACATAACCGTCCTTGTGAAAATTCATGCAGGTGATGCCGCCGTAAGCCGCAATGTACTGATCCTGCTTGCCGATGGGTTCTTTCAGCCGGTTCATCTCGATCTCGCAAGCTTCCTCCGCCAGCGTCCGTGTGCTGACAATGTTCCCCTGCATACTGTGCAGGGCGCGCAGCAGCGCCGTCGTAAAACTGGAAGACGAGCCGAGCCCCGTTCCCGCCGGGATATCCGCCATGGAGCAGATCTCAATATGGTTATCGTTCCAGTTCAGCAGCTTCAACGCTTCCCGAATGATGGGATGCTGGATCTCATCAATCTTCTGCACCTTCTCGAACTTGGAATATTTCAGGAAATATCCCGGTTCAAACGTATGGTGCAGCGTCAGGTAAACATATTTGTCGATGGCTGCCGAAATCAGGAAGCCTTCTCTCGATTCGTAATAGGATGGCAGGTCGGTTCCGCCGCCGCCAAGTGAAATCCGCAAAGGACTGCGTGCAATGATCATATTCTGTCTCCTGAATTTGTTTTATTTCTGTTCCGTCTTCCACGGCGCCATTCCTGTGCGCCACAAATGCTCAAGGTAATCACGGTCATGGATGTTGTCCATCGGCGACCAGAAGCCGGGATGACGATATGCCGCCATCTGAGCGTTTGCCGCAAGCTTCTCGAACGGAGCGGCTTCGAGCATTTCAGAGCCGTCTCCGAGATAATCAAAGAGTTCCGGCTCGCAGACCATAAAGCCCATGTTGACCCAGGACTGATCTTTCCGCGCCTTCTCTTTGAATCCCAGCACCGTTCCGTCCTCTTTCATCGATACGGCACCGAATCTTCCCGGCGGCTGTGTGGTCGAAATGGTAAGAATGCGGCCGGAAGCGCGGTGGAAACGAAGCAGCGCCGACAGATCAATATCCGAAACGCCGTCGCCGTAAGTGAGCAGAAACGTTTCGTCGCCGATATATTCACGCGCCTTCAGAATCCGCCCTGCCGTCAGCGTCCTGCGTCCGGTATTCACCAGCGTCACGCGCCACGGCTCAACCTCGGAGCGCACCGCTTCCAGCGAATGATCCGCGGTTTTATAGGTGCAGTCCGACTGATAATGGCTGTAATTGATGAAATAATCCTTGATCATCGGACCTTTATAACCGCAGCAGATTACGAAATCATTGTAATCATAGGCGGAATATGTTTTCATGATATGCCAGAGGATCGGACGCCCGCCGATCTCGACCAACGGTTTCGGCCGCAGCGCCGTCTCTTCGTTCAGCCGCGTTCCCATTCCTCCCGCAAGAATCACTGTTTTCATAACCTTCTCCTGCTATGTGAAAATCGCCCACGGCGCTTCGTCGGCATCCCAAAGCTTCTCCAAATTCACCTTGTCCCGTCTGGTCTCCATGGCGCACCAAAAACCGTCGTGGAAGAAGGCAATGATATCGTTTTTCTTCGCAAGTTCCGCGAAAAGCGGCAGCTCCAGCTCATAACCCTCTCTGAAATAGGGGAAGATCGCAGGAGTACAGACCCTGGTTCCCAGTTCCGCCCAAGACAGGTTCTTCGGCAGTTTCGCCTCCCGCTCGCTGAAATATTCTCCGTTCTCATCGATCGGAAGCCGCTCGCTTCGTCCGGTCGGCGGCGCAACGGCAAGCGTCAGCGTCCGTCCGTTCTTTCGGTGATGAGCGATCAATTCGTCCAGATTCACATTGCTGACCGTATCGCCGGTCACAACAAGGAAATCACCCTTGCCGATATAAGGCTCGACCTGCAGGATTCTCTTGGCTACAGAGGTATCCAGCCCCGTATCCACCACGGTCACCTTCCAGTCTTCCGTCTGCTTTCGATGGCAGGTAATGGTATTCTCCCGCAGATCGACGGTGATATCGCTGGCGTAAACATAGTAATCCCGAAAATAATCCTTCAGCATGTTCACTTTATATCCGCCGCAAACAATGAAATCTCTGATGCCGTACGCATCCAGATATTTCATGATGTGCCAGAGGATCGGCTTTTCTCCGATCTCCGCCATCGGCTTCGGTATTCCTTCGTAACTGTCATTGATGGTGCTCTGCATACCACCCGCAAGAATCACGGCTTTCATGAAATCTTCCCTTTCCGCTGTTGCTTCTTTGAATCGTTTCCGTCCCGCTTTCGAATCACTCCCTCAATTCCGACGGCATCGAATCCCTGGTTTCCCCTCTGTTCCGAAAATACAGCCCCTCTATGGAAGGATCCGGCAAATATTCCGACGGGATCTCATATTTCGAAACATCCTCCGCCGCCCGCTCGCGCGCGGCAAAATAAATAAAATCATAACGCCCCTCTTCGACTCTGGACGTAAATTCCGCATTTCGCGCTTCTTCCGCATAATCGCCCGCATAAAACGGCTTGGATATGCACGGGATCACCTCATAATCCATGCCGCGATCGTAAATCGTGTTGTTCCTCGGCGTCACTATCATTATTGTACCACTATTTTCACGACTGACAAAGGCTCTCCTGCACTTCAAACAGAAACAGGAACGGAAAGACCGCAGCCTGAAACCCCCAGTAGAAAAAGAGCTGCAACAGGGGCAGGTAACTCTTGTAATGGGTCGCAAGATTCGTACCCGTGGGTACCGTCCCATAATAGAAGCAATTCTTCGGAAAGGTGGCGTTATAGTGAAAATCATCCCATACCATGACAAAGTGCGTCCGGTAGCAGAAGGATACCGTAATGCAGCAGAGCAGAAAAAGCAGCGCAGTGATCATGATCCGTTCCTCTTCATATTGGCGAGGACGTCGTGAAGCGTCACCAGCCGCAATTCCATGTCTTTCCTGTTATGCTACGCAATATGATGCAAGATCAGACCGGTGAAGAAAGATTGCAGCGCCGCAATCACCCCGGCAATCGACAATTCTTCATTATAGCAGGGAATGAGAACCGCTATCCTGTCCATACCGCTTTCTCCTTGGATTTGTGATGATTGTATTATTTGTATTCTTTCAACAGCAGCGAACGAACAAACTGTTCCGCGCGAACCATACACCTTAGTGCAGGCAGATTTCTCTTTTTCAGAAAGTAAAGCAGAATACCGTCGCGGCCCGTTCCGTCCGCCGATGCGAGCGCCCTTTCATAATCCGGCTCGGACAATAAGGCGTTCAGTTCTTTTGATAACGCTCCAATCTTCTTGGGATTATCCTTGTGGCAGAAATATAAATTCAAATAATCTCTTCTAAGTGATAACGCACGCAGAAAATCCATCGTTTCATCCGAAAGATCACTGTGTCCCGTGTTTTCAAAGAACCGTTTGTATTCTGCAAATAAACGCTCTTTGATTTCAAATATTTCAGGGTTAAATCTGTGCATTACCGACATATTTGACTTGCGATAACTGTAACCAACCGTCGACAGCACCATATAATGCTCCGCATGGGAATATAAGTACAGCATAAACAGCGTGTCCTGTGCTTTTTTGATTCCTTCCGCAAACCAAAGACCTTTTTCCGTTAACAGGTCACGACGTATGACTTTCGCCCAGATGGTGCCGACATCATAATAACCGAATGAATTTTTCTTACGCAGCACTGCATTCAGGAGATTCTCTCTTGTCAGCAGGGACTCGTATTCTCGCGGCAAATTTCGTGTCAGACCGCGATTATGGTATTCGGATCGATAGCCGAAAAACACAATATCCGGCGTTTGTTCGGCAATCCGACTTCGCAGCCGGGCAAGAAAGCGATCCGGAATCCAATCATCCGCATCCAAAAAATAAATATATTCACCGAGGGCATTTTTCAGTCCCAGATTTCTGGCGGCGGACACACCGGAATTTTCCTGTTGAAAAAACTTGATTTCCCTGTACTTTTCGGCATATTCCGCACAAATTTCCCCCGCATTGTTTGTAGAACCGTCATTGACAAGGATGACTTCCAATTCGTCCGTCCCCTGTCGCAACGTACTCTCAATGCATTGCCGCAGATAGGTCTCCTCAATGTTATAAATTGGAACGATAATCGAAAAAAAGATCATTGTTTTCCTTTCACAGTTTGATCCGATCCCCCATCCTCTTTACGAAACGCTGTTAGATTTCCCCTTATGATTGCGATTGGAAGATGCAATCATTGCCTCATGATATGTAACAAAAATACGAAAATACCATGTCTTCGGGAGAATCCGATAGAGAAGAACCTCTACTTTATGCGCAAAAGACAGTTTCTTATCCTGTTTCACATAATCTTTCCATGGAGACTCCGCCAGGTAGCGGTCAAACAGTTCCGCAGCCGGATGACGGTTATCCGTATTCCACGGCGACTTTCCCATATATCTGAGGAAGTGGATGATCGTCGGGTTCTTAACCGCATCCTCAATTTCAACGTCGTTGAAATAACTCGCCCTTCTGGGATATACGGAGAAGTAGGATTTCGGCGAAAAATCCAGATGATGCGGCTGCACATTATAACGCATCGGAAGCGGATAGACCTGACCGAAAAAAGAAAGATTCAGCACATCCTGATCGACCGTACCGTACTGTCCGTGTTCTTTCAGGTTCTCTATCATCTTTTCTTCGCAGTCGAGCGATCTCCATTTTTGCATATCGAACAAAATGACGCCGGAGTTGTAATAAACATCCGCAAGCTTCAAGCCCAGAGATTTCTTGGCTTTATAAATCAAGGCATCATAAACCATCCCGATACAGCAAGCACCCAGATCCGTTTCATTCAGTTCCTGAAGATCCCCCGTGATCAGGGTATCGCAGTCAATATAGATCACCCGCATAACGTCGGCGGGCAACACCTGATTTAAAAAGAGTTTATAAAAGGAATGTTTGTTTTTCCGCTCTCCATGATAGCGTGCGAATTCCCTTACACGTTCGTTGGAACCGATTTCTTCGATATCCAGAAAGACAATTTTACGATCAAAGCGATCCGCCATCCCCGATAATCGCTGTTTGTTTCTCTCGGAGATTCCGTCATCCAGAATATAAACCGTAATTTCCTCGGCATCTCGGTTATTCACCAGCAACGAATAAACAGAAACACCCATAAATACAGCATAATTCTCATCACTTTGATATATAACATTTAACTGATTCCGCATTCTCTGGTTCTCCACATCATCTTCAACAGCAATTTCATAATTTTCTCCCCGCATTATTTCAGTAAATGAAAGATTCGTTCTCTGTATTTCCAACCAATCAGTCCGATCACGACGGCATAAATTCCCGCAATGCTCCGCCGCAAAAGCGGGAACTGATAAAGCGGAAACATTGCAAAGGCAGCGGCAACAATGAGCAGCACAATCATCAGAATGAATTTATCATCGTAAACATCGGCATAATCGCCCTGCACCTTGACAAGGATATAATGGGCAGCCAGCAGCAGGAAGTATCCGACCAGTGTCGTATAGGCGGCGGCAACATAGCCGAACCTGGGAAGAAACAGGAAATTCGTAACCAGATTGAACACTGCTGCGCATGTCGTCGCAAGAGAAATCTGGAAGCCCCTCTTCATATACATTTCAATATTCACATACATTCCGTAAACAAATTGAAATGCACAGCCAAGAATCACCGGCGGCATGACATTCGCAGCCTCCATATAAGGCTTACCGCCCATAAGATAGAGAATATCCGGCGCAAGCAGCAACACGCCGATGATAACAATCCCGAAAATACCCAGGTACCATTTGGATTTGGATCGAATCGCTTCCCAATTCCGATCATACAAACGATCGTACAGCCAGGGAGCCCATGCTTCATTCATAGCGACCCAAACAATGGTCGCAATGGAACTGACCGTATAGGGGAATGCATAAAGCGCAACCGCTTCCGACCCGTATATTTGCTTGATCATGACCTGGTCCGACGATCCCAAGATATGCCCTGACAAGGTATGAGGAATCAGCGGGATGGAATATTTGCATCCGTATCGAATGCTGGCAAGATTGATCCGTTTCCCCGCTCTGCAAATGATCGCCCAGGACAGCGCACAAACCGCAACCGCAGGAAGCACATATCCCAGCGTTCGTCCCAAAAGGCGATCGTCCATGATCCTGATCAGCAGAAGTGCCGTGGTAATTCGGAAGAACACAATCATGACAGAAAAAATCACGAACAATTTATACTTTACCGTGATCCGGTATTTTACCTGCAAATAACGAAATGCCGACCAGAAAAACAGATCCAAAAACAGCAGCCGCACATAGGGCATATCCATCGACAGGAACTTCTGCGCCGCCTGCGGAAAGAGTTCCGCTCCCCCATATAACAGCAGGGTAATCAGATTGCTGAACACAAGGACGGAATAGACATAGGAATCAAACTGTCCCTGAAAATCATATTTTGCTCTGGTAATCGACATTGCGAGATTCAGCGTCACGATCACCGACAGAATCGTCTCCCAGGAAAGAAAATTGGAAAACTGCCCATATTCCGCTTTGGTCAGGATACGCGAGAAAATGGGGGTAGTCAGAAAACCGAGCCCGCTCACAATCACATTACAGACAAGGTACCAAAGTGCGACTTTCGCCGTTGATGCTTTTTTTTCTTCAAACAAAAAACGCTTTATGACATTCATTTTACTAACCGGTCACTTCATTTCCGCTTCATAAATAATCACTGATCGACTCAATGATTTGGCTCGGCGACGCCTTAAGAGGCACTTTAATTTCAAAACGGAGTACCTGATCGCTGAGGGCGTCCTCTAAAATATCTTTATATTTGGATTTCAGTTCCTCCAACGCAGGGTATTTTTCACGAATCGAACAATCCCCGACCGCAAGAATATTATTCAATAACTCTGCCAGTTCTTTCAATTCACGAAAAGCCGCATGACATATTTTGTTCTTCAGATCCTCGTTATCGATCGGCGCAAGTTCAATTTCCGCAAGTCCCGTTCTTTCCATAAACAACAGAAGTCGCAGATCGGCTCTGTTTCCACACCTTTCCGCGCCGAAAATTTCCGTCGGGCTCAGACGTGTTCTGGGATTTCTTCCCAATTTCCAAAAAAGACGGAAGCGAATTCTGTCCCAAAGCCGCATCGCATCAATGACGCCGTTGATCATCCGATTTCCGTACTGGCAATCGCTCCCATAGATAGCCGCTTTCTTCACCGTGGAATATACCGTCCCATCTTTGGCGATTCCGGCAAAATCCTCGGCAAGGTACCGATATTCCCGATTCTTTAATATTTCAAGCATGACGCTTGTTTTTCCGCATCCGCCTGTACCGGTGATTGCAAGTGCCGTCCCGTTTTCCACGATGCCGCCGTGCAAATATCCGATTCCGTTGTTCAGCATGACGACAGCCATAAGATACCACAATCCGGAATAATTACAGAAGCTGTCCACAAAGCCGTCGTATGGATTGTTGTGTCCGATTTTGAAAAGACGGGTGCTGATTCTGTGGGCAAGTCCTCTTTTTCTCGGAAACACCCGACACTCGACGGTCTCTCTCCCGTCAAAGAGTCCGTCAACCGAATAGACATACCCCTCATTCTTTACTCGGTACGAGGTTTCATTCAACGCAATCTTGCCGGAAAGTGAATAGAACTTCTCTTCGATTCCCACCTCGGTTTCACAGTCAGTAACATATATTCTGAGATGGACTCTTGACGCTGTCTCAACTTCATCTTTTCTGAAATAATCCATCAACGCGTCGGCGTACCGATTACAGCCGATGATTTCAGCAACGATGCCTGCAAATTCAAAAATCATTTTACTCTCTTTACTCATCTTCCGAACCTTTCATTCCATTGAATCGCACTTTCATAATTCTTCATGAAAAAAGACATAAATCTCGGATTCATACGATTCCGGTGTGCACACTCCAAAAACAGGTCTTTGCACTTTATTTTCTCCTTTTTACATTGAGAAAGTTTAACTAATTGTGCATATAAAAAAGCCAATTCTATTTCCGGATATCCTCGATGAACATTTTCCAGGTCAATGAGATAGAAACCGTCTCCGTCGGTAATGATATTATTCAAATGAAGGTCGCCATGAATGGTGTTTCCCGCTCCCCTGCAGTTGCAGAACTGTAAATAAAAGCAACATTTCAATCCATGTAGCAAAAAAAGAATACGATTTCTATCGTACTTTCCTTTTGACATCGTCGTATTTACCGGTCCGCTGCAATATAATACATTGAGCCTTCCGCTTGCCTCACTCCATACCGAAGCATCCGGCTCATGATTCGACGCGGCTTGAACAGAATCATAGAAGACCTCATAAGCCTGCAGCAACGCTTCTGTCGCCTTTAAGACCGAACCCTGTTCCGACAGCAAATATTCCCTGACGGTAATACATTCGCCCAGATCTTCTATCACCAGCGTGTTTTCGTCTGCATAGAGTAAAGCCGGCGGTCTGTTTAAGTACCGGTATATACGGATTTCCTTTCGGAGTCGTTCGCAGAAACCGTTATCGAGCTCATTCCATTTCACAATTGCCTTTTTGTCGCGATAAACACACCGGAACACATAACGACCTTTTCGCAGATTCCGGTCGATGAGTTCTGTCTGCTGCAGGCAAAGCATATTGATTTTTTCAACAAGGAGTTGCGGTAGTTTTTCGTTTTCCATAAAACCTGTCTGCGCACGCAAATTTATTTATAAGCAATCCCATCCACTGCTGCTTTCATCTTATTCAGCGAATCGGTTTCCCAGAATGACGCCCTTTTTACCCGATTCGGATCAGCATTGCAAATCAGCTCCCGTAATTCCGCTTCCGAATCGAATCTGCCGACAAGACCCGTATCTGCCATCTCACGGAATTCCGCCATGGATTCTTTGTAGAAAACAAAGACCGGCGCATCAAACAGCAGTGCCTCATAGAGCGCTGTCGTATTGCCGACCGCCACAATGAAATCAGCGCGTGACATCAGTTCGTACAGATCGGAATTGCTGTTATCAACAACCTCCGCAGAGGATACTGCAAGCTCTGTATATCGTTTTCTCCAACCCTGCTGCTCCGTCGGATGCATTTTAAACACCACACGGTAAACCTGCGGATCAACGAGGTTACAGAATGCGGCGGCCAGTTTTGAGAATACCTCTCCGCGTTCCGGCTGAGAAAGAAAGAGCACCGTTTTCCGATCCGCTTTCCTGTCGCCGGATTTCAGTTCCGCCGCGCGACGCTCACTGAACGGGCTGCCGACGGCAATCCTGTGATCCTCAGGGATCGGGAACCTTGCCTGCTTACGCCAGAAATCCGAAAACGTCAGATAATAGTCCGGAAATTCGCAGATCGCTTCCCCCGCCGGATAATTATATCCGGGGTGTTCTCTGCCCGCCGTACCATGCTGCAGTTCAATCACCGGAATCCCTCTCTCCTTCGCAAGTTCCGTGAGAATCATTTTCGGGGAATCGTACGAAACCACCATAATCACCGCTTTAGGATCCACCCTGTCTAACAGTTTTCCGTATTTCCTGCGATACGTTCCGTACTGATAACAGAAATCAGCCATCTTCTTCATATAAGGATCGGTATTTGCGCTGATGTCCATTGCTTCGCACATTTCGTCCAGCGCCGGCTCCACACAGCTTCTGATCGTTTCCAGGACGCTCTCGTATGCCTTTTTTCGAAATAATCTGTGGAAAGCGCCCGATGCAGCGGCAGCCAAACCGATTCGATCATGATACAGAAGATGCTTGGAACATGCGGGCTGCAAATGAATCCCGCCCAGGGAATATTCCAGCAGCAAACTGTTTTCATAGCAGCGCATCAGAGGATCGGCAATGGTATTCTCATATCCGTTGCTGCTTAGAACCCTTCTGCCGCCTGAGACAAACAGAAGTTCCGACTTCGAAATATGATAATGCTTCGGATTCAGCAGATTGATCCATCTGCTGCCTGCGGATTTCAACTTGACCGCCAGACCTTCCGGCGCTATATGGTGGGTTTTTCCGGTTCCGTCCGCCGCACCGTGCAAGGTCTGAAGAATGGAAAACCGAAACATTGTCCAATAGTGACAGCCGTTGATTTCAAGGCTGTTTAAATGAAATTTCTTCTCTATTTCCAGAACCTTGGTAAGTTCCATAGGTCAGCCTTCCCTCATCCCTTTCCGAAATGCCGCAAAATCCCGCAGCGCGCGCCTTCCGACCTTTATGATCTTCTTGAAATCCACGGAATTTACGCCGCCCTGCCGCGGACGAAAGGTAATCTCCTGAAAGCGGATTTTCTCATGATACCTCGCAAAAAAGGTCGTCATCATGATATTGGGAATGTTATAATCCGCCGGCAGTCTGTCAATGTATTTGGCGACGACCTCGGTTTTCATGAGCCGAAACGGCGCGTTGGCGTCGGGAACTCTGACGCCGAAATACAGCCTTAACAGAAAACACACGACCTTTTCCACAAAGGCGCGTGATTTCCCGTCGCCACGCACGGTTCTGTTCCCGAAAATCCCATCGAAGAGCACCCGCTCATCCCAGAAAGCATTGAACTCCCTCGGGTCGGTCTGTCCGTCCGAATCCGTCTGGAAAATATAATCTATCCCATCGGCAATCGCCTTTCGGTACAGCGCGATCAATTTCGGCCCATGCTGCTTTTCGCAGTCCGTCATGATCTCAAGCTGCGGATACTCTCTTTGCAGCCCTAAAAGCAACTGATGCGTTCCGTCCGTGCTTCCGCTGTCCGCAATGATCATGCGCGACCGTTCGTCCTTTCCGAGAAGCACGGGATACCACTGCTTCACCACCGCTTCGATATTTTCTTCTTCATTATATGCAGGCATTACCACATAGATACTGTCCATTCGTCTCCGACTCCCGCTTCCTTCTCACGCCGATGTGAGAATCATGATCTCTTCCGTTCGTTCTCCCCGACATCGAAATTGATCCGTTCTTCCTCCACAACCACCGGTCGGTGAATCACCCTCGTATTGATATTCAGCACATATTCCCCAAGGAAACCGATGAAAAACAACTGCAGCGACCCCAGCAGAAAGACGCCGATCGTCATCGGCGCGTAGCCCGCGGAGAAAGTATGCCAATATTTCAGTTTCAGCACCAGATAGACAATGGCGACGATAAAACTGATGATGCCCGCAACGAAACCGAACAGGGTTGCAAGCCGCAATCCGATTTTGGTATAACTGGTGAAACTGAGCATCGCCGCATCGTAAAGCGTATAGAAGTTATTGGAACTCTTGCCCGCACGGCGTTTCTCCTGCTCATACTCCACCTCGACCATATCAAAGCCCTCTCCATATTCCGCAACAATACCGCGCAGAAACGGAATGGGGTCGTCAAGTTCCCGAAGAAGCGCAACAAAGGTCTTGTCATACAGACCGTAGCCGCTGAAATGCTCGATCATTTTCACATTGGACATATTGCGGATGGTCTTATAATAACAGGAACGCAGGAAATAGATGAAGCCGTTTTCCTTGCTGCTCGTCTTAATCCCGCTGACGATCTTATGTCCCTTTTCCCACTCATGTACCAGCGTCGGGATCAGGCTCACCGGATCCTGGAAATCCGCGGCAATCGAAATCGTGCAATCTCCGCTCGTCTGACAGATTCCGTAGAACGGCGAGTTGAACTGCCCGAAATTGGTGACGTTTAAGATCGCCTTCACCTTCGGATTCTGCGCGCAGAGCTTCCTGAGCACATCCCTCGTTCCGTCCGTAGAGCAATTGTCGATAAACACAACCTCATAATCATAAGCGGGCAATTTTGTCGTCACTTCCTGAATCACCGCTTTGCAGATCGCTTCGGCATTCTCCGCTTCATTAAAGGTCGGTATCATAAAACTAATGATTTTCATCTCATTCATACCTCTGAAATGGACATAGATGTTTATAGAATACTACATTTTAAGATGTAATTCAAATATCACTCTGCAGGGAGCACATCCTTCTTCATCTCTTCCTCGATCCACATAGCGCGCGCACGGAAGAACGACAGATAACCGTCACAGCGCTCCCGGTAACTGTCTCCGTACAGGAAAGCAAGCGCCGGCCAGTCGCTTCTCCACTTCCGATAATTCAGTTCGCCGTCCGTATCCAGTTCCACGGCTCTCTCTTCGAATCGATGAAGCGCCGCAAACATGGCTTCCCTGACGCCGCCGTTCCAATAGGCGTCGCTGACCGCTTCTCTGAATTCCTCACGCTCGAACAAAGGTCTGTACCAACTGTAGCCGCGCAGTTTCCAGCCCTCCGGCGTCGAATAATCGCTGCCGCCCTTGCCCGCCTGTCTTCCGAGACACAGATCCATATCCCAAACAGGACCCATATAAATCTTACCGGTCTCCGCCTGATAGTAAGAATAGGTGGAACGGAACGCAGCGTCATAATTCATGCTGATTTCCTGCACCCAATAATATTTCACCATGGAATCCACATCCATAAGGTCGGTGTAGGACGGATCCGCTGCGTCCTCGATCGACGAGATGAAGCGTTGAATGAGTTCCTGTTTCGCTGCCAGAGAAGCGGCGTCCTGCTCTTTGGGCCACTCCAGATTCGCATAGGGATCCGAATAGGTTCCGCCGTCGTCGAACCATGTCGTGGAATCATAGAAAATCGGCTGGTCTGCGTTGCTGCCACCCCAATTCAGGAAGAAATCCCCTTTTCGCAGTGCAACCCTGTCCCGATCCACGCTCACCTTGCTCGTCATCAGATAAACGCCCTGATATTCTCCGTCCACATACAACGTGATCTGTTGGCATTTCGGCTCATACGCCACGCCGACCTCATCCGCCATCTGTAGGAAAATTTCATTGCAGAGCAGGGTTTTGTCCTGGGAATTGCTGAGCAGGTTCCATTTTTTATGCTTTCCCATACCGAGCACGTAAGTTCCCTTTTCGAACTCGACCGTAAACGGTTTCTTCGGCGAGAACTCCCATGTCGTGTTCCCTCTCCCGCGCAGCGTGATGCTGCCCGGCATCTTCCGCCCGGCATCCCTGCTCATCACCTTGTCGATCCAATGATTCTTCTGCGCCAGCGCAGGGTCCGCCGACAGCACGAGATCCCCGTAGCACTCCACGGATTGATCCGAAGCCACCAGTTCTTCGAAACTTGCGTAATTCTCATCAATGGAAATCGCCAGAATCGGAAGCGACGTGATTTTTACAACTAAGGTTCTGACCCCGATGTCATAACGATCTTCCGCGGTTCGTTCTATCTCGATTCGGTTCAGATAGTTCCCGAATTCATCCACCGGATAAACCACCAGAGAGGACGGTGCGTCCGCCGGAAGGATGAGAAACTGTTCCAGTTCGTTTTCGTTAAAAATCGTCGCCCACACGTCCGTCGTCATGCCGCGGTTCTCATCTTGCGGCAGGAAGAAGCGAAGATTGGGCGCCAAATCCATCTCCTCCGCCGAAATGCCCAGCGTCGGCTTCCGCGACAGGTTCTTAAGTCTGTTTTCCGCTCCGAACACTCCGGCAAGAAGAGCAAGCGTAAGGAGCAGTGCCGCAAGGATGCGCAGCGTTTTTCTATTCATCAGTGCATTTCCTCATACATGCGCATTGCGTAGCCGTCCGTCATGCCGGAGATGTAGTCCGTCACCAGCAGGAGACGCAAATAGAGCCGTTCCGCTTCGCTTTTTCCGCGCGCATTGTCGTGATAGACCCGCATATAGTTCTCGCTCATCAGCATCACCACTTTCTCGTCAACGACCGTCTTCTTCTCGTTCCAATATTTCGTGTCGTAATAAAGGAAGCTGTGAACGAATTTGTCCAGCAGAAAACCGAAGATGCAATCTGCTTTCACTTCCAGTTTCAGGATCGGTTTCGAAACGAAGGCATAACGGTAGGAAATATCCTGCATGGCGCGGAGCAGAATCTCCGACGGAATATTTTCCAGCAGTTCAAAGCGGTAGGTTCCGTCCATGATCTCATCGTAATGCTTGAGAAAACTGTCCGTCGCGGCAGTCAGGAATGCCCCCTGCACGTTGACCACCCAGTTCTGCACCGCATAGAGGTAGGGGTTCTCATAACCGCTTTCCTGGGCGCGGCGATAGAGCGCTTCAATTCTCGCCAACAGGTTCTTCACCCTCTGGTCGGCGCCTTTCACGAGACATTTTTCACGCAGTTCATTTAAAAGCGTCGGATAATCGATCAGTCCCTTTTTGACCATATCTTCATAATCCGCAGTCGTATAGGCGATGTCGTCCGCAGCCTCCAACAGGAAGGAGAGCGGGTGCCTTCTGCCGTTCGTTCCGGTTGCGCTCTCAATCTCATCGAACAGTTTCCGATCGGCATAGAAATACCCCATCTTCTTCCGTCTGATATCCCTGTTCGGATCCTCGCTTTGATAACCGATCTCAAGAGACGAGCCCGGATATTTGATCAACGTTGCAAGCAGCGCCTTGGTCAGATTCATCCCCTTTTCGTCCACCAGAAAATGCAGCCTGCTGACCACACGAAGCGTCTGCGAATTCCCCTCGAAATGCATGAAATCCTGCACCATCTGCTCATTCAGGATCTCACAGAGCGGCGTACCGGCATAGCAAAGCGTTTTCAGGTTCGCGCGGAACCAGTCCTGAATCGCTTCCTCACCGAAATGACCGAAGGGCGGGTTCCCGATATCATGCAGCAGACCCGCGCATTGCAATACATCGCACAAATCCATCTGGGTTCTTAAAGTGAAGGCTGCATCCTTCCCCTCCGCAAGAATCCTGCTCCCGATATTCTGACCGAGAGACTTCGCAAAAGAGGACACTTCCAGAGAATGCGTCAGCCTCGTCCGGATGAAGTCGCTCTGATCGAGCGGAAAGACCTGCGTTTTGTCCTGTAAACGCCGAAAAGCTGCACTCGAAATAATCCGGTGGTAGTCCTTCTCGAATTCGGTTCTTAAATCGGTTCCGTTTCTGCCGTTGCGCCCCGCCCTCGGACGCTCGGCGCACATTAATTGTGTCCAGTTCATCGTCATCCCGTTTCTTTCCGTTTCGGCGCTCTTATTCCGGAGAACGCCAGAAACTGACCTGATAAGTTGCGTTGCCGACCGCGAGCGGAAGCGTATCCAACAGCACGTACCCGCTTTCCGTCAGAATTTCCCCGTTTGCATAATAGCCGGACTCATCCGCCGTCACGAGGCGGTATTCATGATTTCTGATCCGCGCTTCGATCCGATCCTGATATGCGATGTTCCTCCTGGCAATTTCCTCCGCATAAGGGAAAATCATCTGCGAAAACGGGTCGTTTTCCAACTTCGCAAGCCCCTTTCTGCTTGCGACCGCCACGTGGCCGTTATCGTAGACATGCTTCCCGCGCGCCATCCCAAGGTAGGCAAGTTCCGGCACATAATAGACGAACTGTTCCTTCCCGTCGGAGGACTCATAGGTATCGATATACTGCTCCGCCCGCAACCAGTCTTCCCGTTCCGCTTCCGTATAGATTCGAAGCGGCAGTTTCTTATATCCCGGATAAAGGGACAGCAGCGCCGCAAAGGAAAGCAGGAGAAAACGGAAACTGCGGGACAGCGCCCCCGTTGCCGTCAGATCGTTTTCGGTAAGCTGTCCTAAGCAAATCATTGCCGCAATGATCACATAGGGAATCCAGAGTTGCAAATAGTACGACAGATAAGCCCCGTCCGCCTTGCCGAGCACGAACAGACAGAGACCCTGTACCGCGACCTGAATCACTGCGAGCGTGAGCACCGGACGCGCCGAAATCTGCACTTTTCTCCTTCTGCAAATCATGACGATGAGCGAAACGCCAAGCACCGCGAAGCAGACCGCGAACGTGCGAATCATATAGAAGAACTGGTCGAAGACTCTCTGCATTGCAGCGGAGTTCATTTGAAGTCCGCTTGCCGCAAATACATTCGCCGGAGCGTTCAACTGCAGCTGCGCCGCCAGTCCCGAATACAACGGCAGCAGAGCGGCAGCCGGTCGAACGACGAAGAAGCGCGGGATCAGCCGGAGCCCCATCCCGTTTAAGAAATAAATGCTGTAGGTGAAATAAAGCGGCCAGACCGCCTGAATAAGCAGAATGCTGCCCGCGCCGAACATCAGACACGAACCGGCGTAACGCCACGCTTCTTTCCTGTCGGTGATCAGTTCAAAGAGGAAAATGCTGATGCAGATCGTGATAAAATAGAGCTTCACATAGAACAGCAGTACCGTGAGCAGTCCGGTCCAAAGCACCCTGCTCCTGATCTTCGTGCCTGTCGCCAGAGCAAACGTAAGCAGGGTCAGGAAGATTCCCAGACTGTTCGGCGTCGTCGACAGATATCCGAATCTCCAATGACAGAACAGGCACAGCACCGCCCCCAGCATGGGAAGCGCCGAGTTCTCGGTATTTCGTCCGATCAGCACAAAGGCAAGAACGCCCGTTCCGAGCATGGCAAGAAACGCCAGCAGATAATGCGCCAGAATCACATTTTTGCCGATCAGAAATGCAATCAAAGCGGCAACGGCACTGTTGAGGAAAGAATATTGATAGAGCACCGGAGGAAGTTCCGAGTCTGTCTCAAGCGATTGCAGCCGGTAAGGATTGTTGCCGTTTAAGAACGCTTCCGTCAACTGCACGTCCGCCGCTTCTCTGTATTCTCTGATATATTTCGTGCCCTCGCCGAAGCTCGTCCAACATTTGTACAAAAAGAACACCGCAAAAGCAAAAATTGCGATGGTCAGTACGGTAAACAGAAAATGCTGTTTCTTCCACTTCTCGATCATAAAGCCCTTCTTTCGCTCTTACTGCGTTTCCTGAATCAAAATCACAGCATCAGCCGCGAAACTCTCCCTCATGCTCGATCAGAGAAACATTCGTGGTTCCGTCAGCAGCGGAAAGCGCTTTCAAAAGAGCCTGTGCGTCCTTTGTCTTCACCTCAAACACCAGATCGACCCCCGCAGCCGTCATGTTGCGGGATTTCACCCTACGATAAAGGGTGTTGGCGGTGAGGATCTCTTCCAGTTTCTTCTCCGCATCCGGATCCGTGCTGCTGAGAAAGAGAATGTTCGAGCCCCTGCTCTCCGGAATCAGACGCAGCAGCAGAATGGCAACCGTAACGCAGAGGGCAACCGCAATTGCAATCTTATACAGACCGGTGCCGCAGATGATGCCGGTACCGATCGACCAGAACAGGAACAGAAGATCCATCGGCTCCTTGATCGCGGTACGGAATCTGACGATCGAAAGCGCGCCGACCATACCGAGCGAAATCACAAGACTGCTTTGCATTGCGATAATGATGCCGCAGGTGACAAGAGAAATGGCAGCCATGGATATATTGAAACTTTTGGAATAAAACGCATTTGCGGTCAGCAAGCGGTAGATCAGATAGAGATAAAGCGCCAGCGCAAAAGCCACCGCCATGGTAATCACGATCTCGCTCACACTGATATCGACGCCCGAAAAACCCTGAATGAAATGTTCTCTGATCGCCTGTTTGAATGTCATAACAGTTCTCCTCCGTTCAATGTGATTCTTGATTGAAAATATTTGGAAAATGACGTCCTTCTCATATCTCCGACCTTGAGCAGATCCAACAGATAATCGGGAAGAAATTCATCGTATTTCACTTCCAGCACATGCATCCCGACCGGAAGCATCGGAGAAGCTGCCATATCCTTTTCGAAAAAACGTGCATAATCGGAACTTGCGGCAATATTCCTGTCGAAGGTCACACGTACATTGCAGGGCTTGCTGATGTACGCGCTCCTCTCATATTCCACGATGGACGCGGGATGAAAACCTTCCGCAACGACCTTCCCGACAAACTTCCAAAGGGCTTCGCCTGCAATTCCTTCCGGAAATTCGGAAAATGATTTACATTTCATTATAGCATAGAACTGGTCGGAAGTTAAAGCAGCCGAAGCCTTCCTTGTCGTATCGCAAAACTTTGTTTTGATCTCCGCGCGGATGATGCTGCTGTCATGATTATAGATGCGGATCCTGTATTTATTTCTCCTGTCCACGCCTGCGAGATTTTCTCGATAACAGGTGTTGTTTAACGAGTCGAAATAAATGCTCCTGACATTGTATCGATCCCCTTTCTGATTGGGATCACGATGCATCACGGTTTTGATTCTGTTCTCAATCTGCACCAGCATCCGCTCGTCGCAGAGGAACTTCAACTCTTTTCGATTCCGCATGTTCGCTTTCTGTCCTTTTCATTCTCATCCGATTGACGCATCCGATTCAGCCGAATACGGAATAAACCGTAATTCCGGTAAGAATCAGAACGAGCGCCGCAAACTTTCCGGCGTTCAGTTTCTCTTTAAATATAGTAACGCCGAAGATCGTCACGAAAACATAGGCGCTCCCTTCCAATACCGGTCCCATGGACAGGGGAATCCCCCGAAAGGCGATCAGCGACAGCAGCGTCGACAGGAAGAAGATCAGATAGGAAATCATGACCATGGGATTTAAGTATTCCTTCAGAACGCTGTCATACTGTCTTCGTGCAGCGATTTTCAGCATCACCTGGGAAATGGAACTGATGAAAGTACCGAAGACAAGGAGAAGCGCGTATTTCCACATATCAGCAGTCCTCCTTCCGTCTGTCGGCGGCAAGCCGGCATACGCTTTGCTCCGTTTGGCTCGGATCGAAAGTCCGCTTTTCTCGATCCGAAACGGCGAACAGCACAACGCCCGCGGCAACGATCAGTCCGCCGACGATCTTCCCCGTCGTTATCTTTTCATCGAAAACCAGATAGCCGAAAAGTCCGCCCCAGAGAATCGTAATTGCACGATTCGCATAGGCCGCCGTCAACGACATCCGTTTGATGATCTGCTGCCATACGAGCGCATAGACGCCCAGAATCAGGATCAGCAATCCGTAATACAAGAAGAAGCGGAAGGAGAGAAAGGGTTCCAGCGCCGCAAGTTTGGAGCAGACCGTTCCGAAAGAGAGAACGGCAAGCATCAGATGCAGCGCAACCCAAATCCACGCGCCGTTTTTCTTTCCGCAGCTTCGGTCTGTTGCATCGGTCTTTCTTAACTCGGTTTCTGTTGATTTGATTTCTGTTGATTTCATTTTCATGAAGCGGCATGTCCTTCCCGAAACGAAAACGGCACAACATGGCGCAAACCGGCACCAATCCCGTTCCGGCGGATTTCATCCCGCATGTTATCGTAATTAAATCTTGTTATAATATATCGCATGTTATTGAATATTTTCGTGTGATTTTCTCGAATTCACACTTTATCATCATAACATCCGAAACCGTTTTGCACCAGTACTTTATATTTTCGCAAGTACTGCTCGCCTGCGCTTTTACTCACGATTCGCAGTTCTCTCCCTCT
>CAZNCH010000004.1:31220-50178 GCA_964571555.1 uncultured Lachnospiraceae bacterium
CGCTGCTGCGCAGCTAAGATTGCTCATAGGGGGCGAGTCCTTGCTTCGCAAGTACTGCTCGCCTGCGCTTTTACTCACGATTCGCAGTTCTCTCCCTCTACTCGCAATCGGCGCCGCTTTGCGACGCCTTTCCCGCTGCTGCGCAGCTAAGATTGCTCATAGGGGGCGAGTCCTTGCTTCGCAAGTACGAGACATAGAAAGAGGAAGCCCCCTTCATGCAAGCATGGGGAGGCTCCCTCTTTCTATGTCTCTACTGCGAATAATGACTTCTTGTTCTACATCATTCCGCCCATGCCGGCGCCTGCGGGCATCGGGGGAACGTCTTCTTTGATGTTTGCAACAACGGTTTCCGTCGTAAGCAGGGTGGACGCTACACTGGTTGCGTTCTGCAAGGCGGTTCTTGTCACCTTCGCGGGATCCAGGATTCCGTCCTTCACCATATCCACATAGGCTTCCGTCAATGCGTTGAAGCCGGTACCGACCTTACTCTCATAAACTTTATTGATGATTACCGCACCTTCCAGTCCGGCATTTGCAACAATGTTGTAAAGCGGTGCTTCCAGCGCTTTCAGGATCACGTTTGCACCTGTCTTCTCATCCCCTGACAAGGTCTCCGCAAGCTTCTCCACGTCCTTCATCGCGTGAATATACGCGGAGCCGCCGCCTGCAATGATTCCTTCTTCTACCGCCGCTCTGGTTGCTGCCAGCGCGTCTTCCATACGAAGTTTGGCTTCCTTCATCTCGGTCTCTGTCGCCGCGCCGACACGGATCACCGCCACGCCGCCTGCAAGCTTCGCCAATCTTTCCTGCAATTTCTCCTTGTCGAATTCAGAGGTCGTCTCTTCAATCTGGTTCTTAATCTGGTTGACTCTTGCTTTGATTCCGTCCTTATCTCCCTCGCCGTCAACGATCACCGTGGTATCCTTCTGCACCTTAACGGATTTCGCGCGTCCGAGCTGTTCCAGTGTCGCCTCTTTCAGATCCAGACCGAGTTCCTCGGAAATCACCTGACCGCCGGTTAAGATTGCAATATCTTCCAGCATTGCTTTTCTTCTGTCGCCGTAACCGGGTGCCTTCACGCCGACAACCGAGAACGTGCCGCGGAGTTTGTTCACGATCAGAGTCGTGAGCGCCTCACCCTCGATATCTTCTGCAATGATCAGCAGCTTCGCGCCGGACTGAACCACCTGCTCCAGAAGCGGAAGAATCTCCTGTATATTGCTGATTTTCTTATCCGTGATCAGAATATACGGATCGTCAAGCACCGCTTCCATCTTATCCATATCGGTTGCCATGTAAGCGCTGATATAGCCTCTGTCAAACTGCATACCTTCTACAAGATCCAGTTCCGTCAGCATTGTCTTGCTCTCTTCAATCGTGATAACGCCGTCCTTGCTGACCTTTTCCATGGCATCCGCCACCAGATTGCCGACCTCATCATCTCCTGCGGAGATGGCTGCCACTCTGGCAATATGATTTTTACCGTCAACTGCGGACGCCATCTTGGCAATGGACTCAACAGCAACATCCGTTGCTTTCTTCATGCCCTTTCTTAAGATGATCGGATTCGCGCCTGCCGCGAGGTTCTTGATCCCTTCATGCACCATCGCCTGTGCGAGTACGGTAGCCGTCGTGGTACCGTCACCTGCGACATCGTTTGTCTTGGTTGCGACTTCCTTGACCAACTGCGCGCCCATATTCTCAAACGGATCTTCCAACTCAATTTCTTTCGCTATGGTAACGCCGTCATTTGTGATCAACGGTGTGCCGTAGGACTTGTCCAGAACGACATTGCGTCCCTTGGGTCCGATCGTCACCTTCACGGTATCTGTCAATTTATTTACGCCAACTTCCAGAGCGCTTCTTGCCTCCGCACCGTATTTAATCTCTTTTGCCATGATAAAACCTCCTGCTCCTTTATTCTACAACTGCGAGAATATCATTCTGCTTCACAATGATATACTCCTCATCGTCCAACTTCACTTCTGTTCCCGCATATTTCGAGAAAATAACCTGCTGACCTGCCTTGACCTGCATTTTAATTTCTTTCCCGTCAATCACGCCGCCCGGACCGACAGCAACCACCTCTGCCTGCTGGGGTTTTTCTTTTTCCTTGCCGGGCAATACGATCCCGGATTTCGTTGTTTCTTCTGCCACTAATTGCTTCAATACAACTCTGTCACCAAGTGGAACCAACTTCATGATATATGCCTCCTTTATTTCGACTTGTTAGCACTCTTTCATTCCGAGTGCTAACCAACGAATATATATTACTTCCACACCTATCAATTGTCAATACGACAATTATTAATACTTTATAAAATTACAACTTTGACCGCTTGAACTGCCCGATTCGAAAATCGGTCACTAAAAACCTATGAATAATAAAGAAGGGCGGATTCGCCCTTCTTCTGACTCCGATTCGTCTATTGAATTCGTTTAATTCGTCCCGAAATTGACTTCCAGATTCTCCCCGAAGGTTGCTTCCAGCGTTCCCTCAACCGGCTTCGCCCAGGACGGGCAGGTTGCATGAACCGAATACATGCAGGGCAGCATCGGCTCTACGGCAGCCACCTGATTGGCATTGATCGTCTGCTCCGAGAACCCCGAGAACGTAAATGAAGTTCCGTCATAATCCGTTGTCACCTTATAGGTGATTTTCGGCAACGCTACGATGATTGCCGAACCGTTTGTCGCCGAATACTGTTCTGCGCTTCCGATCGTATCCAGAAAAGCCTGTCGCTTGTCGGAATTGGCTGCCATATAACTCGTGAAATGCTCCACCACCGACTGCGGATACCCCAAATGGCTTCCCGTTGTCTCATCAATATATCCGATCTTACTTCCGACAAAGGTATCATCGCCTTTTGACATCGCCTCTCCGAGCTGTGTCAGCAATTCACTGTAATTCGCGGCTTCCGTATAACCGTCTACGCCGCCGCCGGCATCTAAGAGCATCGCGACTCCGCTGACGCCGTCCGACGCCGTGATCAGATCATTCATCGGAACCGGAGTCGGTGCGGCTTGCGTTGCGCTCTCGACCGCTCCTGTCGCGTCGGTCTGTGCCGATGCATAGTTATTCTCATAGATATCATTGAGCACACCGTTCACCGACACAACGTTCAGCGGATAACGATAGGTTTTTTTTTTAGTGATCGCATTATAATTCAGTAATGTTATCAGTAAATAGAGTTTCAGAATTATATAGAAAATCACACCTGCGCTCTGTCCGACGCCGCCGGAAAAGGAAGGTGCTTCATAATGATCCGTCCGCGTTCTGCTTCTGGTTCTCGAAGAGGTATGATGCACGGAAGGTCTTGGGGAAACGCTCATCATTTCCTGTACCGATTGCGCTTTTCTCTTCTTTTTCTTGAAGTCGTTGTTGTAATCGTAGTTGTACTTGTTGTAATCCATTGCTCGTTTTCTTGAAAATTGTTTTGCTTTGCTGTATCATCACAGCGCCATGCCCTGAATCCTGAACATACAAAATAATTTTATATGAATTATGTAAATTTGACAAGCCATATATCTTGTGGATCTGACGCGGAATCATACCATCGATGGAAGATCTATTACAGGCGAATCGACCTGCCAAGACGTGAGGAATAGATGATTTTCTCGGATACGGGGAGTTCCATCAACTGCTGCAGCGCCATCCCATAGTAATCAAGCTGCAGCCGATACCGATCGATCAGTTCCTGCACGGATTTCACGCGGTCGGTTTTATAATCCACCACGATAATGCGATCTTCTTCTATAAAAAACGCATCGATGATTCCCTGCAGAAGCATTCCGTTATCCAGCCGTACGACAAAGGGCTGTTCGCGGTATAATCCGCCTTCTCTTGCTGCCCGTCCCATGCGGGCGGCAAGTTCCGTCTTCAAGAAGCTCTCTATCTCATCGGAACGAACGTGCGGGATCAAATTCTCTTCCATTCTTCTCGACTCCCTCAATTCGCGATAGAAGCGGTCAACCGCCGAAGCGTCCGGTGCGTTTCTGTAATCCCAGAGTTCCAGCATTCTGTGGAACGCGCTGCCGTGCATGGTCGGCAGATGCTCCGTCTCTTCCGTCTGCATAAACGCGGGAATATAAGGAAGCACGATTTCTTCCTCTATCAACTGCAACGCATCCGGCGCATCCTCCGTCGCATCCGCCGCCTGTGCCCTCATGCTGCGCTTTTTCAGTTCCGTGACGGTAACTTTTGCATAATGATCCTGCTCATTTGCAGCATAACGGAAATGAAGTCGATTCGAAAGTTCGGCTGATCGGGGTTGCTCCTTCCGCTGCAGTTCCATCAGCAGGCCCAGCCTAAGATCGTCTTCCCGTACCTGCCGTTCCACCGCCTGTACGGTCAGTTCCGCAGCGTCGACAAAACGAATCTCAAAATGCGTCTGATCCTGAAAGGCACCGGCATAAGAGAGCATATCGGCATAACTTCCGGCGGAATCTATCAGAACTTCTTTTGTCGACAGACTGTCCGCATCCTTTGTCATCCCCGTCAGAATCAGTTTCTCCCTCGCTCTTGTCATAGCAACATACAGGAGTCTTTCTTCTTCGGCGATATTTTCCAGTCTCTGTCGCTCTGCGATCGCAGCCCGGATCAGAGTGGGGCGTTTTGTCCGTTTCTCTGAATCTACGGCAGTAATTCCGATGCCGTAATCCGCATCATGAATGACAACCTCCGAAGCATCCGTCTGGTTAATCTTCTTATGCAGCGCGCTCACGAAGACAACCGGAAATTCCAAACCCTTGCTCTTATGAATCGTCATAATTCTGACCGTATTATCATTTTCGTTCAGCAGATTCGCTTCCCCGTAATCAATCTCGTTCTTTTCAAGATACTGCATATATCGCACAAACTGGAACAGTCCGCGATAACTGGTCTTGCCGAACGCCAGCGCATGTGTCAGCAGCATATTCAAATTGGCAAGTCTGCGCCTGCCGTTTTGCATGGCGGAAATCTCGCGCCCGTACGCGCCGTCAATGATCTCTCTTAAAATATCATATACCGTTTCATAAGCCGCTCGTTCCCGATGCTTTTCAAGTTGCTTCAAAAAGGCTTGCGACTTTTTAATAACATCTGTACTTTTATTGTTGACCGTTTCGGTCGATATGTCGCAAAGCCGGTAATAGAGGAGTTTTTCGCGATTCGATCCGCTGACGATTGCGAGTTCCTCATCTGTAAATCCGCCGAGCGGTGAACGCAATACCGCCGCCAACGGAATGTCCTGTAAGGGATTATCTATCACGCTCAGATAGGACAACAAAGCAGCCACTTCCACCGCAGAAAAATAACCGACGCTGCTGTCCGTATGTACCGGAATCCCCTGCTCTTTCAATACCTTTAAGAAAACCTCGCCGTCCGACCTCACCCCCCTTAGGAGAATCACAATATCCGAATAACGCAGCGGTCTCATCTTTTCTTCCGCGCGCTCATAGGGCAGCGATTTGTCATATACCGGCAGTTCCTGTAAGATCAGTTCCCTGATCCTTGCGGCAACCATCAGCGCTTCCTGTTCCTTTGCGTCAAGTTCCGGCTCTTTGATACCGAAAAGCAGTTCCGCCTGATAGTGTTTCGTCTCATCCTCCGGATAAAAGCGCGCGCCGAAATTCAGTGCCGCGGCGTCATCATATTCGATCCCGCCGACGTCTTTTTGCATCACCTTGCGAAATACCGCATTCACCGCGTTAAGAACCTGCGGTCTGCTTCTGAAATTATCATGAAGATCGATCTTGCTTCCGCCGTCGTTTTCAGCGTAAGCCTCGTATTTCCGGACAAACAACTCCGGTCGCGCCTTACGGAACCGATAGATGCTCTGCTTCACATCTCCCACCAGAAATACGTTGTTGTCGGCGATTATGTTCACGATGGAGTCCTGCACCAAATTGGAATCCTGATATTCATCCACATAGATCTCACGAAAGAACTCCCGATATTCCCTTGCAATGGCTTCGGAAGACTGTAGAATCTGAAGACAGTAATGTTCCATGTCATTATAGTCAATCAGATTCTTCCTGCGCTTGTTCTCTTGAAACCTGTGATAGAAAGCGCATGTTATTTTAACAAGTTCCTCCACGTCCGGAGCCGCAGCGCAAATGTTTTCCGCCACTGCCTCCGCGGAGTAAGCAAAATGCGCCGCCACCCTCTTTGTTAAATCATCTTTATATTTATTCCGGAGCGTTTTGACCTGCGCAATCAATTCCTTGTCATATCCCTTTTTCTCACTCGCCGTCGCAAGTCTTGAGAAAACGACTGCCCCAAGGCGTTCTGCGAAGTCCGCGTAACCATCCGCATCAGCCAGCCGTTCCAGCATTGCCAGATCTTCTTCCAGCGCCTTCCCGTAGGGCTTCGGGCCTCCCTCTTCTTCCGTCAGTTCCAGGGCTCTTTCCGCAAGTCTGATATAACCTCTGACCTTGTTCCTGCACAAGTTCAGAAATTCTTCAATGACCGGACTCTTCTCCGGCTGCATGGCATCGTAATCGCGATAGTTTCGAACGCACAGATCCAGCCATGCATCCACATCGGGGTTGCTGACGGCGAAGCCGTACAGCCGCATCACCGCCGCGGCAAACTGCGCATCGGATTTCTGCGGCGCAATGTGCTCTGTCATGGCAAGAAACGCGGGAGAAGCATTCTCATAGGCCTCTTCCAACACCTCATCCAGAGTATCCGCCATGAGCAGCCTTCCCTCCGCCTCCTCCATCGGACGGAAATCCGGGCACAGATCAATCACGTGAAAATGATTCCGAATCACATCCAGACAGAAACTGTGAATGGTGGAGATGTGCGCGCCGTGCACCAGAGTCGCCTGCCGCAGCAAATGTTGATCGCCCCTTCGCTCCGGCTGCTTTAAAAGATCATTGATTGCGCGAAAGATTCTGTCGCGCATTTCCGCTGCAGCCGCCGAGGTAAAAGTCATGACAAGAATTCGGTCGATATCGAGCGCTTCCCGACCATCCCCTGCCGGTTCGGTAATCCTTTGGATGATCCGCTCTACCAGCACCGCAGTTTTGCCGGAGCCCGCCGCCGCGCTGACTAAAAGATTCTGCCCGCGCTCATCGATTGCACGCTGCTGATGTTCAGTAAACTTCATCCTTCTCTCTCCCCCTGATGCTCCGGCTTCAGATCCGCAGCCGATTCGATCCGTTCGGAATACGCTGCGCCGATTGCCTCCGCCATCGCCGTGACGGCTTCTTCCTTGGACATCGTCTTTTCTCTCGTTTCATCGGCACGGTTCGTGACATGACAAACCGTCTGATAGATACAATATTTACAGTTCCTTGCAGTTGCCTGAATGTTCCCCTGCAGGATCTGCTTTCCCATATTTGTAATCACATGCGTGACGTAATCTGAAACTATCCGGAATTCTTCTTCCGAAGCGACCTTCGAACTGCGGTGAAGGGAGCCGTCCCGATCGAATTTAACCGGAATGACTGAGGATTTCTCCGCCGCATCATGATCCATTTTTCTGGCGATTTCTCCGTCTGCGACTACCAGACCTTTCATACAAAGCGCTTCTCTGATCTTCTGTTGTATGGCGTCGTCCGTATCCGATGCGGTCGCTTCCACCAGCGGATCATCGAGATGATAATAGAGAATCCCGGCAGGCAGCACCTGATGTTTCGGGTACTTTTTCGCCAGCATTTCCATAGCGGCATTCAGATATACCACCAACTGCAGCTGCTCCCCGCGATAGACGGCGGCAAGATTGAAATCCTTCTCGCCGGATTTATAGTCGATGATTTTCACATAAATTCTGTTTTCTTCCCGATAAAGGTCGACTCTGTCAATCTGCCCGCTCAATTGCATCATTTCTTCCTCCGACAGACGGAACCGAATCGAGCGAAGATCGGAGTCCTTGAAAAAGGACAGTTCGAATTCTGCGGGAATAAACTCGCCCGCTTTCAACTGATCCGTCAGGACGGAAACCGTTCTGCGCAGTATCCGTTTCATGCGCTCCATCGCATAGAAGGACCGACAGGTGGCATTGATCGCATCAAACCCGCTGACCGCCTCTCGGATCGATTGATCCACCAGTTGGGCGGTCTCTTCCTCATTGGGATCGAACCACGTCATGTTCTGCGCCTTTAACAACTTCCCGTAGTTTTCGAGCGCCTGATGGAAGACGGAGCCCATATCGTTCATTTCAAAACTGAACTCCTCACGTTCCGATAAACGCAGGCCGTATTGCAGAAAATAGGCATAAGCGCAGGCCGCATATTTTTCAAGTCTTGTCACGGAACCTTGCAGTGTCTTCCCGTAAATAACATGTGCTATTGATTCACTGACCGAATCGGTCATCGACATGACGCCCATCGAAAATGCCGAGTTTACAAGGGTTTCAAGTTCTTTCGCATAAGTTCCTTCGCCGGCGTAATATTGATACAGGTTGTGATAATCCGTCGTGAATTCTGTTTTGTTTCCGGCAAGAATATAGTCCTGCAAGCCATACGCCAGTTCCTGCAAGCCGTTCTCTTCCGAATAAATTCGATCCGTGAACCGCAGTTCTTCGTAAGCATGCTCGACAATCGTCGGAAACATTTCTTTCAGCAGACCGATCAGGTAGGAAGCGTTCATGGCGCTGCCGTCGTCGGCGACTCTTGCATAAGACAGATACAGCCGCTCCGTCGGTTTGCTCATCACCAGATAGAGATAGAGACGTTGGGTATAGGCGCGCATCCTGGCGGTCGGAGCCAATTCAACACTGATCCCGCTGCTCTTTAAGAACTCCCTGTCGAGATCCGAAAGAATCCCCGTACCGCTGTTTGCCGCAGGAACAACTCCCTCATTCACACCGACGAAGAACAGCGCCCGTATGTCACGGAAGCGAGAGCGCGTCAGATCTCCGACCTGCACATAATCCGTCTGTGCCGGAACAACGCCGATACGTAGTTCGTTGAAGCCGGCATCCAGCAGTTCCGCGAATTCCTCGAAATCCATCTCCTCGTCTCCGAGCAGGGCAACCAGTTTATTCAGCAGATCCATGACATGCTTATAGATCTGCTCGTATTCCTTGGCGCGTATGTGATCATGGTTCTTTACAAAATCATGCTGTCTGTTCTTCAACTTCTGCTGCATGTTTTCTTCCGTCAGCATATGATAGAGCGCGGTGCAGTAATCTCTGACGCACTTTGCCCCGTCGAATCCGGCAAAAGGCTTCATCGCACGTTCCCGCAACTCGTTCATGCGGGTCAGATCTTCCTGTGTAAAGGTGTGCGGACACCGTTTAAACGATTCCGTCCACTGCTTCTTCCCGCGGATTCCGCAGGCAATGCAGTAATTATCCAGAAGATCGATTTCATCCGCATCGAACCCGGTAAGTGAAGACCTGAAATAGCCGAACATGCCCTCATAGGAATAATTATCCGTCAGGATTCGCAGGATCGAGCGAAGGTATTCAACAAAAGGATTCAGCAGAATCGGCGTCGTTTTGTCCACAAAAAACGGGATATGGAACATGGTAAATACGCGTTCCGCCGCATTCCGATAGGTTTCTAAATCCCCCGTAACGACAGCCATGTCTTTGTATCGGTAGCCCTTTTCGCGAATGAGCCGTTCCATCGTAATCGCAACATGACGCATCTCATCGAGCGAATTGGCTGCGCTCGCAATTCGAATGCAGGAGGAGGGAGAGAGGCTTTCATCCGCATCTCCGCCATTCTCGCCTACGTCCTCACAGACTACCGTCTCATTCCGAAAGAGATGTTTCTCGAGATGAATCAGCATCTGGGGCAGTTCTTTGGAAGCATCGGCAATCGTCGCCTTGCGGTACCGATAAGGAATGGCTTCGGTAATCACCGTATCCGGCAGCACCTTCACCCCATTCTCTAAAGCGAGGTGCTTCAGTTCCCGAATCGTTTTGGCGGACAAATAGAACAACTCCTGTTCCTCTGTCGGAAGCAGGACATCCCGCTTCCCGCAGACATCAAGAAGCACCGTAAGATGCACATCAATACACTGCTTCATCAAACCTTCGATCAAATGGAATTGCACCGGTGTGAACCCCGTGAATCCGTCGAAAACCACCACTGTCCGCTTCAGTTTTTCGGACTGTCGCAGCACCGAAGCCACCTTGGTCAGCAGTTCTTCGCTTGTTGTGTATTTCTCGCTGATATATTCCCGAAATGCGCGGTAAATCAACTGAATGTCGTCCAGTTTTTCAGAAAGCAGACGCCTGTTATTTATCTGACTTTGCTGCTTGAGCAGTTCAATTGCAGTATCATCCACGCCGTATTGCATGAATTCGGCAAGCACGGATTTCACTTCACCGATATAACCCAGTTTCCTTAAATTCTTTCCGAGTACCTTAAACTCTTTCTCGTGGAGCCTTGCCAGTTTTTTGAGAATCAGCGCCTTCCCCAGATCGTCAATCAGGAGTCCCGGCGCATTTGCAAAGCCGACTTCCTCATATACGCGATAAGCAAGCCTCGTAAAATTCAACACATCGATATTCAGAATCCCCTGATTCGGGTGCATCCGCACCAGGTCCTGCTGCGTCTGCAACGTGAACTGCTCCGGCACGATCACCGCATAATTCCTGTCCTTATGCGCATTCGCTTCCCGAATCACTTCCTCATATAACAGATGCGATTTCCCGCTTCCCGCGTTCCCGATCCATAACTTCAGCGCCATTTTCTTCTCCCGTCATCGGTTGGTCACCAAACAACCCAATAAAAGTATAGCACACTTTTCCTTTTTTCACCTTTTCGGCTGCATTTTCTGTTATAATGTCTTTGTTTTCATTGCATGACCTTAATTTCATCTTTCTTTTATCTCTTATGACGCGTATATTGATACGGCTTTCATCAATGCAAATAGGATTGATAAGATCTTTCTTCAAACGGACTGCATTGATTTTTACGTTGATTTTTACATTTATATTTATAATAGAATAATCAGAACGAATCAGCGCAAATTGGAATGGCAAATCTCTCTGAAATAATATAATATGGATAGAGTACCAACAGAATACAATGTGACAAAGCGATCGAAAGGAAGAAGGAATGAAAATCAGACTTGCAGATTATGTTGCATCTTTCCTCACCGACAAGGGGGTAACCGACGTATTCTCCGTTGTGGGCGGCGGCGCGATGCATTTAAACGATGCGCTCGGACATCATCCGAAACTGAAAGTAACTTACAATCACCACGAGCAGGCGTGCGCCATTGCGGCGGAAGCCTACGCCCGTCTTGACAACAGAATCGCCGCTGTCTGTGTTACAACAGGTCCCGGCGGAACCAATGCGCTGACCGGCGTTGTCGGCGGCTGGCTGGACTCCATTCCCATGTTCATCCTCAGCGGTCAGGTGCGATACGATACGACCGCACGCTTTACCTCGCAATATACCGAAGGTCTCCCGCTTCGCGCGGTAGGCGATCAGGAATATGACATTGTAAAGTCGGTGCTTCCCATGACCAAATATGCCGTCATGATTGAAGACCCTGCAATGATCAGATATGCGCTTGAAAAGGCTTGGCACCTTGCGACGACAGGACGCCCCGGTCCCGTCTGGATCGATATTCCGGTCAATTATCAGGGAATGTACATTGAAACCGATGCACTCTCCGCTTACGATCCCGCAGAAGACGACTGCGATCTTCCGCCGTCCGTCTCCGATGCGCTCATACAGGAAGTGCTGCGCAAAATCGCGGCAGCCAAGCGTCCCGTCTTCCACGCAGGCTACGGCATCCGTCTCTCCGGCGGTTATCAGGTCTTTCGGGAAGTCCTTGAGAAGCTGAACATTCCTGTTGTCACCTACTGGAACGCGATCGATCTGATCGAAGATGCGCATCCGCTCTATGTGGGACGTGCCGGCAACATGGGGGATCGCCCCGGCAACTGGGCGATCCAGAATGCCGACCTGATCCTTGCCATAGGAACGAGAATCTCCATCCGTCAGGTGGGCTACAATTGGCAGACCTGGGCAAGAGAAGCGGAAGTCATCATGGTCGACATCGACCGCGCCGAGATGAAGAAACACACGCTCCATGTCGATCTCCCCATCTGGGCGGACGCTAAGGACTTCCTCACCAAACTGAATGCCGCCATCGTTTCGGACGACGGTCACGTTTCTCACGAAACCGCGTGGCAGGAAACCTGCCGCGGCTGGAAAACGAACTATCCCGTTGTCACGGAGAAGAACCGCATCGAAAACGGAACCACCGCGAATGTCTATGAGTTCGTTCGATCTATGAGTTCAAAACTTCCCAAGAACAGTCTGACCGCCGTTTCCAACGGCGCGTGCTGCGTGGTAGGACATCAGGCGTATGTGATCGGCGAAGGAAGCCGTTTCGCCAACAACAGCGCGGTTGCCAGCATGGGTTACGGACTGCCCGCAGCGATCGGAACCTGTCTTGGCGGCGGCAGACGCGAGACGATCTGTCTGGAAGGGGACGGCAGTATCATGATGAACTTGCAGGAATTGCAGACGATCATTTCCAATCGTCTCCCGATTAAGATTTTTCTGATCAACAATAACGGCTATCATTCGATCCGGATCACGCAATCGAACCTCTTTTCCGAACACAGCAAGGTGGGGATCGGTCCCGAATCCGGAGATCTTTCTTTCCCTGAATTCAAGAAAATCGCAGAAGCTTTCGGATACCCGTATTACAGCGCGACGAGCAATGCGCAGATGCATGAGGTCGTAGCTCAGGTGCTTGCCGAAAACGGACCGGTATTCTGTGAGATTTTCACCGATACCGACCAGGTATGGGAGCCAAAAAGCGGTACCAGGCGGCTTGCCGACGGAACGCTGATCAGTCCGCCGCTTGAAGATCTCGCGCCTTTCCTGCCGCGCGAGGAATTGGAACAAATCATGATCGTTCCGATGATGGACGGGCAGTAATGTTATTGTGCAAATCATCCGATTTGATTATAATAAAGAAAACTTTGACGAAACCGATGAGGAGAAAATGATGAGAAGCAATGTTCCTGAGATTTTCGGCAGCATGGTATTCAACGACAGTATCATGCGGGATAAACTTCCCAAAGACGTTTACAGATCCCTTCGCAAAACGATTGAAGACGGTAAGGATCTGGATATCGCTGTGGCAAACGTGGTCGCAATCGCCATGAAAGACTGGGCCATCGAGCAGGGCGCCACGCATTATACGCATTGGTTCCAGCCGCTGACCGGCATCACGGCGGAGAAGCACGACAGTTTCATCTCCCCGCAGAATGACGGCCGCGTCATCATGGAATTCTCGGGGAAGAACCTCATCAAGGGTGAGCCCGACGCTTCCAGTTTTCCCTCGGGCGGTCTTCGCGCCACCTTTGAAGCCAGGGGCTATACCGCCTGGGATCCGACCAGTTACGCTTTCGTTAAGGACGGCGTCCTCTGTATTCCGACCGCATTCTGCTCTTATGGCGGAGAAGCGCTCGATAAGAAAACACCGCTCCTGCGTTCCATGGAAACCATCAGCGAACAGGCGCTCCGTGTGGTCAGACTCTTCGGCAATACCGAAGTACGCAAGGTTGTTCCGACCATCGGCGCAGAACAGGAATATTTCCTGATCGATGAGAAGGTCTACCGTCGGAGAAAGGATCTCTTCTACTGCGGCAGAACGCTCTTCGGTGCGCCCGCGCCCAAAGGACAGGAAATGAGCGATCATTATTTCGGCGCGATCAAACCGAGAATTTCCGCCTTCATGAAGGAACTGGATGAAGAATTGTGGAAGCTTGGAATCCTTGCAAAAACCGAGCACAATGAGGCGAGTCCCGCACAGCATGAACTTGCTCCGATCTATACGACCACCAATATCTCTGTGGATCACAACCAACTGACCATGGAAATTATGAAAAATGTTGCCAGAAGACACGGCATGGTCTGTCTTCTGCACGAAAAACCGTTTCACGGCGTCAACGGCAGCGGCAAGCACAACAACTGGTCGCTTTGCACGGATACGGGCGTCAACCTCTTGAATCCCGGCAAATCGCCGCATGAAAACGCGCAATTCCTTCTGTTCCTGGTCGCAATGATCAAGGCGGTGGATGAATACCAGGATCTGCTCCGCTATTCCGTTGCCTATCCCGGAAACGACTGCCGTCTCGGCGGAGACGAAGCGCCTCCGGCAATCATGTCCATGTTTGTCGGCGACGATCTTGACGCTGTTCTGAAAGCCATCGAAAACGGCACCGCCTATGATGCGCATGCTACCAAAATGGAAATCGGCGTTCATGTACTGCCGACCTTCACCAAGGACAATACGGACAGGAACCGTACTTCGCCGTTTGCGTTTACGGGAAATAAGTTCGAATTCCGCTCCCTCGGCTCTTCGCAGTCCATTTCGGATCCGAACATCATATTGAACACCATCGTTGCGGAAGAACTCAAACAGTTCACAGACGAATTGGAGCATGCCAGGGATTTCACCACCGCGCTCAACGAATTGATCAAACGCACGATCAGAGAACATAAGCGTATCATTTTCAATGGGGACGGATATTCCGAAGAATGGAAGGAAGAAGCGCTGAAACGCGGCCTCCTCAATCTTCCCACCACGGTAGACGCATGTCTTGCATTTTTAGCGCCCAAGAACATTGAACTGTTTGCAAAGCACCATATTTTCACGGAAACCGAAATGCAGAGCCGCTATGAGATCAGTCTCGAAACTTATGCGAAACTGATCAATATCGAAGGACTCACCATGGTCAACATGGCGCACAAGCAACTGCTTCCTGCGGTCAACCGCTATATCTCGGCGTTGTGCAATACCGCCAACGCCAAGGCTTCAATGATGCACCTGATGGGGAACGACCTCGAAGAAGACAGCGACGCCGCTCCCGAAGAATTCGCTCTGGAATCGATCCCCTGCGGAATGGAACTGACGCTGATCAAGCGCTTATCCGCCCTGCAGGATCTTGCTTTCCGGCGGACGGACGAACTGAACGAGAAGTTGGGAAACGCCGTTTCCATCCATGACTGTCTCGAACTTGCCATCTATTATCGGGATGTGATCCTTCCTGCCATGGAAGCGCTTCGCGCACCCATAGACACCATGGAAGTCTACACGCCTTCCGATGTATGGCCTTTCCCGACCTACGGATCACTGCTCTTCAGCATCGACTGAGCAGACTACACCCGTTCCAGATCCGCCAGCCAGGTTGCCGCAACGGCGTCGCTTGGCATCTTGAGATCGCCGCGCGGAGAAATGCCGACACTGCCGATCTTGGGCGCGTCGCACAGACAGGAACGCTTGAATTGTTGGGAGAAAAACCTGCGATAGAAGTTCGCAAGCCACCGTTTCACGGTCGCGCCGTCATACACTCCGTCGAAAGCGGCAACTGCCATGCGGTAGATTTTATGCGGTTCGAAACCGTAACGCAGAACGTAATAAAGGTAGAAATCATGCAATTCATAGGGTCCGATGAGATCCTCCGTCTTCTGTGCAATATTTCCCTCCGTTGTCGGAAGCAGCTCCGGACTGACAGGGGTTGCAATGACATCCCGTAAGGTTTCCGCAAGTTCCTGCGCTTCGTTCTGCTCCGCTTCCTCGGCGAGGAAACCTACGATCCGCCGCATCAGCGTCTTGGGAACGTTCGCATTGACCGCATAGTTGGACATGTGATCTCCGTTGTAGGTGGTCCAGCCAAGCGCCAGTTCCGACAGATCGCCGGTGCCGACCACCAGACCGTTCGTATCGTTTGCAAGATCCATCAGCACCTGCGTCCGTTCGCGCGCCTGCGCGTTTTCAAAGGTCGCGTTACGGACGTTAATATCATGTCCGATATCCTCAAAATGTCCCGTCACCGCTTCTCGGATCGATATCTCCCGCTTGGTCACACCGAGCAGATCCATCATTTTCAAAGCATTCTGATAGGTACGGTCGGAAGTTCCGAAGCAGGGCATCGTGACCGCAAGAATGTTTTTGCGGCTCTTGTTCAGCAGATCAAAGGTCTTCACCGCAACGAGAAGCGCCAGCGTCGAATCCAGCCCGCCCGAAATTCCGATCACCGCAGTATCGCAATTACAGTGCGTCAGGCGTTTTTTCAGCCCCATGACCTGTAGCATCAGAATCTGAGAAATTCTGCGTTTCATCTCCGCAGGGTCCTCTGCAAAGAACGGATATTTTGAAACGGTTCCGCCAAGCGGCGTCTCAGCGCATTTGAAGACAATTTCTTCTCCGTACAGCATTCCGCCGGCTGCGGCGTCGGTTCGCGCCGCATTTCTGCGACGCTGTGCTGCGATCAGATCCACATCCACAACACCGTAAAGAATCCCGTTGGTGAAACTTCCGGACTCCGCAAGCATCTTCCCGCACTGGACGATCAGGTTGTGACCGGCATAGACATGATCCGTGGTCGACTCTCCCTCTCCGGCATTGGCTTCCACCAAGGCGCAGCACCCTCTGCGGCTGTCCACAAGCGCTTCCTGCGTCCGAACCGTATCAGCGGTTACCATTTCATATTCCGCCAACGGTCTGACTGCGATCGCTGCATTCGGAGCGGCACCGCACCCCACCGTGAACTGTCGTCCGCTCCCCTGTACCGTCACAGTGAAAATCACTTCTTCCGCTTCATGAACCAACCGAAGCAGTTTACCCGATTTGATCACCGCCGTAACGGGCATAACACCTGTTTTTGTATCGCAGGGGAAGTTCACAAACACGAGAGCATCGTCCGAAACGGAATTTCTGACGATCCGATCGATCCCTTCCTTTGCCGCATTCAAAAGCGCCATCTGATGAAGCAGGTCACCGCAACTTGCGCCCGTAATACACAGTTTGGGAAATACGATAATCTTCGCACCGGCGCTTGCCGCCTCATGCATCAGATCAATCACTTCATCCACATTGGTCTTAACATCCGCTACCCGCACCCGCGGTGTGATTGCCGCCACCTTGACAAATCCGTCCTTCATCCTGCACCTCCTATTCTCTCGTCGTTTTCTCTCTGATTTCCCTTAATTCGTCCACATCAAACAGATATCCCTTGTTGCAGAACTGGCATTTTACCTCAATCGGCTTGCCGTCCGCAATGATTTCGTTCAGTTCCTTTTTCCCGACCGCAATCAGGGCTTTCTCAATCCGCTTCTTATCGCAGTTGCAGTGAAACCGCGTCGGACAGGTTTCAAGGATTTCAAGACCGAAGTCCTCAAGGAGCGCTTCCAGAATCCCTTCCGGCGTCAAGCCCTCATCGAGCAGGGTTGTCACGCTCTTCATGGATGCAATCTTCTCTTCCAGCCGGTCGATCAGTTTCTCATCCGCAAACGGCATCAGCTGGATGATAAAACCGCCGGACTGCTTCACCGTATTGTTCTTATTCATCAGTACGCCCAGACCGACAGCGGAAGGAATCTGTTCGCTGACAGCGAAATAATAGGTCAGATCCTCCGCGATTTCTCCCGTTTTCAATTCCACTTGCCCGACGTAAGGATCTTTCAGACCCAGATCCTTGACGACGCTCAAAACACCGACGCCGAGCGCTCCGGAAACATCCAGTTTGCCGACGGAATTTGCAGGAAGACAGACGTCCGGCACCAGAGCGTATCCCTTTACATTGGCTTTGGAATCGGCAGTCACGGTAATTCCTTTCGCCGGACCGTCGCCGTTGATCCGAAGCGTTAAGAGATCTTTCTCGCCCTTCATCATGACGCCCATCATGGCGCCGGCGGTGAGCAGTCTTCCAAGCGCTGCCGTGACAACGGGGCTCGTATTATGTGCCGCCCTTGCCGTTTCCACCGCTTCTCTTGTATATGCCGCAAACGCCCTGACCTGACCGTTTCCCGCGGTCGCTCTAACAATATAATCTTTCATCTTCCGATCCCTGTCTCTGATGGCTCCCATCTCTTAATTTAAACACACCTCTTACCTATAATGACTGTAATGATGATAACGAAAATTATAAACCACGTTTCTGCTCGCTAACACTCATTATGCCGGGAACTTCGTTCCCTGTTTGAATAATACAGCAACCTCAGCCGAGCGTTGCCGCGTTGAAGTCGTCAATTTACGCTTTGCATTACGTCGCCTGCGTTCGCAGGGGCGGGTTTGCGTACCACAAAGCAAATTCGCTCATTTTCTTCACCGGACACATCCGTGCAGTCAACGAAATCAAGTCCGGCAGCCCGAATCATTGCAAGCACTTCTTCATTCGCGTATGCGCGCTGATAATGAACCTCTTTGTACTTATGATAACACGCCGGCGTCTCTTCGACAAAGAGCGTTAATGCATATTCATTGATTCTCTCTTCGGGGTCGTAATCATTTTCCCAGATGAAACTGCAGCCATCACGGTTCTCGGCAAAGGTATTTTCATTCAATAACGATCGGTATTTATATTCCGTATTCAGATCAAACACAAAGATTCCATTGTAATCAAGATAATTCTCCGCCAGTTTCAGGACGCGCAGGAAGTCGTCCGGCTCCGTCAAATAATTCATACTGTCGCAGATGCTCACGATCGCACGCACCGTCCCGTAGAGTTCAAACTCCCGCATATCCTGCTGTAAATAAAGGATGTCATATCCGCTCCTTTCCCGCTTCTCCATCGCAATAGAGAGCATATCCGCAGAAGCATCCACGCCAATCATATCGAAGCCCGCACCCGCCATCAGTTCCGTAAACGTACCGGTTCCGCAGCCCAAATCAAGCACAAGCCCCTCATCGATACCATGCGTTATTAATATCTTTCGTATGTTCTCAAACCACGCTTCGTACGGAACATTGTCCATCAAAGCATCATACACCTGCGCAAAATTCCGATACATCTCTTCCATCACATCAGAACCTTCTTCTTATCATTTGGCACCTGCTTCAATTCCAGGTATATCCATAAAACAAACAACACAAAATGAATCCCAAATAAAAACTCTTGAAAATCTTGCAGTAAAACCAAAATTCTACAAAAAATTCTATACTGTTACTCCGAATCCGCAACCCCATGAAAAGTCAATGCACTGACTCCGAATCCGCAACCCCATGAAAAGTCAATGCACTGACTCCGAATCCGGCGAA
>CAZNCH010000005.1:0-49950 GCA_964571555.1 uncultured Lachnospiraceae bacterium
GATCGATGATCTTCACGGCGTCCGCCACACGTCCGTACTGACCGGAGGCTTTCTCCCATGCGGTAGCCGGGTCGTCTCCCTTTTTGATGAAGTCGGTCATCTTGCCGAGAGATACGAACTGGTAGCCGATGATCTGATCTTCAGCGTCAAGCGCAATGCCTGTCACATAGCCCTCCGCCATTTCCAGGTATCTGGGACCCTTTGCAAGCGTACCGTACATCGTTCCCACCTGAGAACGCAGACCCTTGCCGAGATCCTCAAGACCTGCGCCGACAGCGAGACCGTCTTCCGAGAAAGCAGACTGGGAACGACCGTAAACGATCTGCAGGAACAACTCTCTCATTGCGGTATTGATTGCATCGCAGACAAGATCGGTATTCAAGGCTTCCAAAAGGGTTCTGCCGGGAAGGATCTCAGCAGCCATGGCGGCGGAATGTGTCATTCCGGAACAGCCGATCGTCTCTACAAGCGCCTCCTGAATCACGCCGTCCTTCACATTTAAGGAAAGCTTGCAAGCGCCCTGCTGAGGTGCGCACCAGCCCACACCGTGTGTGAATCCGGAAATATCCTTTACTTCTTTTGCTCTAACCCATTTTGCTTCTTCAGGAATCGGAGCACAGCCATGGCTCACACCCTGTTTCACCGGGCACATTTCTTCTACTTCTTTTGAATAGATCATGTAAAATCTCCTTTCAACTTATATTTTGAACAACCCGTTTCGGTTGTACCTCACAAGTATTGATTTTCGCATAAAATGACAGAAAAATCCAGTCTTTTTTCATATTCTTCGCGGTTCGAAATCAAATTTCGGGTTCCGATTCTCATCCAGAATAAGCGCCGCATCGAAAGCGCTCCCCTTTTTACTGACAAAGCCCTTGATCTGATCGGATCTTCCCTCCGTGATCAGTTTCGTGAATTGCGCTTCATCAATGAGGACGCCGCAATATTTTCCCAAGTGAAAATCACAACTTGGGTTTTCCTGTGAATTGCCCAAGCATCGATAACCGCGATAGCCCAATCGAATCGGCTTGCCGCATTTCGGGCATTGCAAGCCTTCCAATTCCCGCTCCTGATCGTCAAAGACAAAGCGGAGGCCGGTGAACTTACCCGCATCGTCTCGTTGAAACGCCAGCTTGGCTTCAAAAGGCTTGCCGGTTTTGGACTTGAATTTCTTGATCGGACCCACGATTTCATCCGTCAATAGAGCGGTCACCTGTTTCTCCGTCAGTTTCACGCCGGCGATTTTGGAGATCATAAACCTGCAGGAATGTTCCGGATCTTCCCTGCTGTAATTTCCGCAGCCGTAACCGAAGGAGGTTTTGATAATCGTTCCGCCGCAAATCGGGCAGTGTACATTTGCAAGTTCTTCGGGCTGTACGCCTTCGAAATCGAAAACAACCGAAGGTTTTCCCGATTCCGGATCTTTCTCCAGTTTTAATTTGGCGCTGAATTTTTTTTTGGCTTTGGATGTAAACCCGTGGATCACATCGGTGCTGCCGTTCAGTATGAGGGAACTCAACTGATCTTCTGTGAGTTCCGTTCCCGCAATCTTGCCGATGCTGAAATCGCATTTCAGTTCCTGGTTGAAATAATTACTGCAGCCGTAACCGAAAGGCGTCGTCGTCAATTCGCCGCCGCAGACGGGACAGGGAAGATTAAGCGGTTTCCGTCCTGCCTCACCTCTTGCGCCCTTAGCCGCAAAAGGACGGATCTTTTCGGTCAGCGCCGCTTTCAGATCGGTACGGATCATCTTCTCCGTTTCCGATCGGATATATGCTTCGAGTTTGCTTCGATATTCCGTATAATCCACAGAGCCGTTGACAATGCCTTCCAGACCTTTTTCCCAGGAAGCGGTTACTTCGGGATTCAACAGAGACGGAACCGAAAGTGCGACCACCTCATAAATCATTTCGCCCAGGTTTTCCGGCGTGATGATTTGTGTCTTGCCGTTCTGGTTCAGATACTTGATGCGAACGAGTTTCTCCAGGATCTCGCCTCTTGTGGCGCTGGTTCCGATACCGGTGTTTTTGATCTGTTCTCTTAATTCCTCATCTTCAATCAGGTTTCCGGCGTTTTCCATGGCGAGAATCAGGTTCCCCGAGGTGTAACGCTTGGGCGGTGAGGTTTTCCCCTCTTTCAGTTTCAATTCGTTGACTTTGATAAAGTCACCCTGTTTCAGTGTCTTGGAGAGGGCGATCAACGCTTCCTTGGAGCAGCTCTCCTCATCCTCATTCTCTGTCTCTTGTTCTTTTTCCAAAGGAACGCCGGTCACCTTTAAGTAGCCGGGATCGGTCAGCACGCGTGCGCTGGCAAAAAAGGGTTCCGTTTCAATGCGAAGTCGAATTTTTAAGGTGGTATATTGCGCCGGCGGGAAAAAGACGGCAAGGAACCTTCTTGCAATCAGATCGTAGACGGCTTTCTGCATGGAGCTTAAACGATCGATGCCGCCAAGATAACCGGTCGGTATGATGGCATAGTGATCGGTCACCTTTTTATCATCCGTATAGGCGGATTTCTCCAAGCCTTTGTATTTCCCGTTTGCGAGGATTTCTCCGGCAAGATCCTGCAGCGGGGGATAATTCTTCAACCCGTAAAGGTTCTTTGAGATCTCCTTTGCAATCGCCGTCGTCAGTACCCTTGCATCGGTTCTTGGATAGGTGGTCAGTTTTCGTTCGTAGAGTTCCTGCGCTGCTTTCAGAGCTTCCGCAGGGCTGATTTTGAACCGTTTGGAGCATTCCGACTGTAATTCCGCGAGATTAAAGAGCAAGGGCGCCTTTTTACGATTGGTTCCGTTTTCAATGCTTTCCACAAGACCCTGCTTCCCCTGCAGCATATCGACCAAACGGTTCGCGTCTTCTTCGCGTTTGAAGCCGTTTTCTTTGTATAAAAGCGGTGAGTTGTAATATTTACTTCCTTCTGCCGCCCTCCATTCCGCAGAGAAATTCGCATCCGTAAAACTGCCGAGGATGCGATAAAAAGGTGTTTCGGTAAAATTTCTGATCTCCCGCTCCCTGTTTACGACCATGCCGAGGACACAGGTCATGACACGGCCGATTGCGACGGCGGCGTAAGAATCGGTGGCAGCGGCGTCGTTAATGAGGCGTCCGTATTTCACCGAAAGCGCGCGGGAGAAGTTAATGCCGAGGCTGTAATCTTCGATCGCACGCATCACGCCGGATTTGCCGAGCAGCGCATAATCGGACATGGGTCTGGCTTCCTTGATCCCGCGCAGGATCTCCTCGTCGGTCTGCGAATCGATCCACACACGCAGTTCTTCCATACCGGCGCGTACGCCACCGAACTGTCGGATATTCTCCTCGATGGTCTGTCCTTCTTTTCCGGAGTCGCCCGCCCAATAGACGCGGTCGATATCGGTGCGGTGCAGCAGGCTGTTGACAACGGCATACTGCTCCTTTGCCGATGCAACCACACCGTATTGATACTCTTTCGGAAGAAAAGGAAGGTCGTCAAGCCGCCATGTTTTGTATTTGATATCGTAACTTTCCGGATAGACCATCTCCACGAGATGACCGTAGCACCAGGAAATGACATAGCGATCATCTTCCATATAACCGTTTCGATTGCCTTTTACCTTGAGTACGGCAGCATAGTCTCTGGCAACGGACGGTTTTTCCGTAATAATCAAACTTTTGCCCAAATGTGTGAATCCTTCTTGATCAGCCTAGTATTTTTCCGAGGAACGCCTGTAAACGCTCGTTTTCGGGGTGATGGAAGAAATGATCCGGATCCGTGTCCGTCTGGATCTGACCGTCTGCAATGAAAATCATTCGATTTGCGATTTCTCTGGCAAATGCCATTTCGTGTGTGACGACGAGCATGGTCATATTATCTTCTGCCAGTTCACGCATGACTTCCAGAACCTCTCCGACCATTTCGGGATCGAGCGCACTCGTCGGTTCATCAAAGAGCATCACGTCGGGGTTCATGCATAAAGCGCGGACGATGGCGATTCTCTGCTTCTGCCCGCCGGACAACTGCGAGGGATAATTCATGGCGCGATCAGACAGACCGACGCGTGTCAGCAGACGGATTGCCTGCTCCTCAGCTTCAGCTTTGGATTTCCCTTGTAACTTCATCGGACCGATCGTCAGATTCTTCAGAACCGTAAGATGCGGAAACAGATTGAACTGCTGGAAGACCATTCCCATTTTCTGGCGGTGCCGATCAAGCGCGGATGAACTCTTGTCAAGCAACTGTCCTTCAAAATAAATCTTCCCTCCCGTGGGGTGCTCCAAATGATTGATGCATCGTAAAAAGGTGCTTTTCCCCGATCCGGAAGGACCGACGATAAAAGCGATGTCACCTTTGTGAAAATCAATGGAAATATCTTTTAACGCATCAATGTTTCCTTCAAAACTTTTGGTTAAATGTTCTACCCGAATCATAGGCTCATATAAGTTAGTGGTCACTGTTCCGAAGCCTCCTTTCGAGTAATTTTACCAGTCGATCGAAAATGATGACCATGAGAAGATAAATTCCGGCAGCCATCATCAGCGGCATAAATGCGGAATAAGTCTGCGATCGGATGATGTCCGCACCCTTGGTCAGATCATGCAGCGCAATATATCCGGCAACGGAAGTCTCCTTGATCAGAACAATAAACTCATTTCCGAGTGCGGGAAGAATGTTTTTGAATGCCTGCGGCAGGATGAAGTACCACATGGTCTGCCGGTCGTTGAAACCGAGTGACCTTCCCGCTTCGAATTGCCCCTGATCCACGGACATAATCCCGCTTCTTACGATCTCCGCGACATAGGCGCCCGAATTGATGCCGAAAGCAACGACGGCAACCAGAATTTTGGAGACACTGACGGATGCAAAGATGACAAAATAGGTGATCAGAAGCTGCAGGACGATCGGCGTACCGCGGATTACGGTCAGGTACAGGTGACAGATCAGGTTTGGAAACTTCAATCGTCCTGTCCGATCATGTGCCGCACGGATCATTGCAACGAGAAAACCTAAAATAACACCGATGATCACGGCAATTGCCGTGATCAACAGTGTGTTTCCAAGACCGGTCAGAAGATAGCGATATCTGTCCTTCTCGATGAAATTACTCTGAAAAGATGTGATGAACTGTTCCATAATTCTTAATTCGTGGTGATGTATTTGTCGATGATTTCCTGAAGTTTTCCGGAAGATTGCAATTTCTCAAGCGATCCGTTGATTTTATCAAGAAGTTCCGTATTTCCTTTGGCAATGGCAATTGCATAATCTTCCACCGTGAATTCTTCGTCGACGATTTTCAGACCGGCATTTTGTGAAACGAAAACGATTGCCGGCTGTCTGTCGAGCATTACGGCGTCGACTTTGTCCTGCACCAGAGCCTGAATCGCTTCACTGCTCTTGCTGTAGCGTTCTACGGTTGCATCATCGATATCCTCGGAATAGATGTCACTGGTAGTTCCGAGCTGAACGCCGACGGTCTTTCCGCTCAAATCGTCGGGAGAGGCAACCGTGGAACCCTCTTTGACCACAATCACCTGTGCGGCGTTGGTATAGGGGTTGGAGAAATTGATGTTCTTCAATCTGTCTTCGGTAATGGTAAGTCCGGCAATGCCGATGTCAGCCTTTCCGGAAGAGACGGCGGCAATGATGGAATCAAACGCCATATCTTCGATCTCAACTTCCATTCCAAGATCTTCACCGATGGCACGGCAGATTTCAATGTCGATGCCGACGACCTGATCTCCGTCATAATACTCATACGGCGGAAATTCCGCATTGGTGGCAACCACCAATTTTTGATTCGAAGCGCTGCCGCAGCCGCAAAGAGCAACACAGAATACACTGAATAATACGGTCCAAAACGATTTCATAAACTTTCCCTCTCTTTATATCATGATACACTGTCAACAATTTATTTTATCATGAAGCGAATTGATTGTAAACTTATCGCCGTCCAGCAAAATCACTTTTTCATTGTGCAGCGCTTCTTTCTTCAGTTTCTCGTCAAAGGAACTGCGTGAGAACAGAATCAGCCGATCAAAATGCAGTTTGGCCAGATCAATACAGTAGTTGTTCCATTCATAATCACCGTAACTCATTTTCGCCTTTTCGAAATTGCACAGGCAGATCATATGATTTCCCTTTTCATCCTGTGCGATCAGATCGATGGTACCGACCTTGCCGTACCAGGTGCCGATTCTTTCGATTTTGAACGGCAGTTGATCGGTTGCGGTGATCCGCTCCAGATATTCCCGACAGACGGCAACATAGGTGCCGCCCGCAAAGGCTCTCAAGTTGTTTTCGATATATTTGCGATAGAATTTCTCCGGCTCCAGCAATTGCAGTTTGGAAAAATGAGGATAGACAAAGCAATACCAGAATCTTGTGAAGGGATCCGTGATCTGATAGATGCCTTTTAACATCTGCTCTCTGTCCTGCGTCTCGAAAGATTCCATTTTCTCGACGATTTTCAGCGCAGCCAGATTCTTTAAATATACGCTGATCTTCGCCCGTTCGAAGCCGGTAATCTGAAACAGATCGTTCAGTTTCTTCTTCCCGCTGGCAAGCGTTTCCAGAATCGTATTATAAACGGCGGGTTCTCTGAGTTCCGAGGGCAGGATATGAACGCCACGTTCATAGAAGTAACTGCCGGGCGTCAATACATGTTTACAGATGTTCTCCGCCAGACCAAGGTGTAAATCAAGACGGCTCCAGTTATTGAAATAGGGACCGAAGACGGAAAGCAATTCCACCTGCGAAATCATGTCGTACTCCGGAAAATACTTTTGCAGATCGGAGAATTTCAGGTCGTTGACCTTGACAATGCCGTTGATTTCATAAGCCAGGTTCTTCAGTTGTGAGATCATATTGTCTTCAATATAATCACAGGACGTGGATACAAGCAGAAACATCAACTTCTGATGGTTCCATTTATTGTGAATGGTATGGATCATTTCATCCATAAATTCCGGAGAGGATTTGAGGATGCGATGGAATTCATCAATGACGATGATTCTCTTGGCACAGGGAACGGAAAGCATTGCGGAGATGATATCAGAATATCGCACCTGATAGGACATTCCTTTCGGAAGTCCCTCTCTGATTTCATCATAAAAAAACTGAAGCTGTAATTTGGAAGAACAACTCCTTGCATAATAATAAAAATATGATTTGTTTTTCAGAAATTGGAGCATCGTCTGATGCACACCGTTCTGTCCGTTTCCGTACAGCACCACGATTTCGTTCTGACTGTTGCTGTAATGGCGATCCAGTACGTCCAGTTCTTTTTGATGATAATTCATGATGGATTCCTGCTATGGAAGCTGTCTGATAATTAGTTTCTCAAAATCATGTCTGGACATCGGCTTACCCAGAAGAAAGCCCTGTACATAATCGCAGCCGATTTCACGCATATAGGACAACTGTGATTCGCTTTCCACACCTTCCGCGATGGTGACGATTCCGAGTTTACCTGCCATTTCAACCACCGTACGGGTAATGATATTGGAAGATGCATCGGAAAGTGCGGAGTCGATAAAGGTTTTGTCAATTTTGAGAGAATCGATCGGCATTCCTTTCAGGTAAGAAAGGGAGGAATAGCCGGTACCGAAATCATCAAGCGATACCTTGATCCCCTGCTTGCGCAGCAGCCCGATCTTCTCTTTCATGGTTTCAAAATCATTGATAAAGGTGGTTTCCGTGATTTCCAATTCCAGAGAACGCGGGTCGAAATCATAGAGATCGAGCAGAGAATGAATATAATCTAAGAAATCATCCTTTTCAATCTGGATTGCCGAAATATTCACCGAAATAATGAAGGGCATGCGGAACCGCATTCTCCAGTTGTTCATCAATTTGATGGATTCTTTCAATACCCACCTGCCGATCGGAACAATGGCGCCGTTTTTCTCCGCAAGCGGAATGAATTCGGAAGGTGAGGTAATAAAACTTCCGTTGGCGTCTGGCCATCGCAGCAGGGCTTCCGCACCGCGCAACTGTTTTGTTTTGCTGTCAAACTGCGGTTGAAAATATAAGGTGAAATCTTCGTTATCAATGGCGTCCTTCAACTTCTGTTCTAAAGACACATGCTTGATGAACTGATGCAGAATATCATATTCGAAATATTGGATGTTGTTTTTGCCGGATTCTTTCGCTCTGGACAACACGATTTCGGTATTTTTGATCAGTTCCAGCGCGGTCGCGCCCGCTTCGGGATATTCGGCGACGCCTGCCGAAACCGTATAACTGATCGCCGTCTTGTTGGTCAGAACGAAGGGCTCGCGCAGTTTCTCCTGTACGGTTTTGTATATATAATCAGCGCTTCGCTGTCCGCAGGGATTATAGATGGCAAGGATAAATACATCGGAACCGAATCTTCCGACCAGAATATCTTCACTGCGGAATTCTTTCAGCATGGCGGCAAAGCCCTGCACCAGTTCGTCTCCGAACAGCAACCCGATGGAATCGTTGATTTTTTTGAAGTTATCGATATCAAGGAACAATACTTCAACGCCGACCTTTTCGGACTCCGCTCTCTCGCAGAAATCTCTCAAACAGCGAACGAAATAATTGCGGTTATAGAGACCGGTTAAGGAATCGTTGAATGCAAGATAAGTGATATCTTCACTTTGCGCTTTCCGTTTGGAAATATCGCGAAAGGCAATGACCTTTTCAATGGGATTTCCGGCGTCGTCATAATTGATCTTCGCTTCGCACTCCGCCCATGTAACCGTTGTTTTGGTTCTCAGTTCCAACATGCCGTGGGTCTTTTGGTGACGTTCCATTTCGAAAATCGTCTCGGTATAGGTCTTCATATCGTCTTCATGGATCATGTTGAGCATATAGCGTTCATCGTAAGGAAGTCCTACGATCTTTTCTTTCAGCACATCATCCCAGGGCCCGATGAGTTCCACTCTTTGATTTCGGTAGTCCTTATAAACATAGAGTAAGCCGCTGAACTCGGAAACCGTTCGATAGATATGCTCGCTTGCCATGAGCTTTTCGTTTAATGCTTTCAGAAGATCGACCTGATACTTGAGATCATCCATTTTAGAAATATCCTTTTGCTTTCAATAATTCCGCACATAAAACCGCGCCGCCGGCAGCACCGCGAATTGTGTTGTGAGACAGACCTACGAATTTGTAATCATAGATCACATCTTCTCGTAATCTGCCGATGGAGACGCCCATCCCGTTTTCATAGTCGACATCCAGGGTCACTTGCGGTCGGTTCTCCTCTTCCATATAACGGATGAACTGCTTCGGTGCGCTGGGAAGTTCAAATTCCTGAGGCTCTCCGCGATAAGCAATCAGTTTTTCAATCAGTTGTTCTTTGGTCGGCTTCTTTTTGAACCGGATGAAGACGGCAGCCGTATGTCCATTCAGTACCGGAACACGGATACATTGCGTCGAAATCACGGGCAGATCTGCTTTTACAATTTGATCGCCTTCGATCCGACCGAGGATTCGAAGCGGTTCCTGCTCACTCTTCTCTTCTTCTCCGCCGATAAAAGGAATGACATTTTCAATCATTTCCGGCCAATCCCGAAATGTTTTGCCAGCACCCGAAATTGCCTGATAAGTTGTGGCAATCACCTCTTCCGGTTCAAATTCCTTCCATGCGGCAAGACAGGGCGCATAACTTTGGATCGAGCAATTCGGCTTCACGGCAATGAAACCGCGTTTTGTTTTCAGTCTCTTTCGCTGTGCATCAATGATTGCCGCATGATCCGCATTGATTTCCGGAATCATCATCGGCACGTCCGGCGTCCATCTGTGCGCGCTGTTATTACTGATGACCGGAACCTCTGCTTTGGCATAAGCCTCCTCAATCGCACGGATCTCGTCCTTGGTCATATCCACTGCTGAAAAGACAAAATCAACCTGTGAAGCGACTTCTTCCACTTCAGATACGTTGAAAACAATCATTCTTTTGACCGCTTCCGGCATCGGCGTTGTCATTTTCCATCTGTCACCGACCGCTTCCTCATAAGTTCTGCCTGCAGATCTTGCGGATGCGGCGATACAAACGACCTGAAACCACGGATGGTGCTCCAGTAAGGAGATAAATCTCTGTCCTACCATTCCGGTACCACCCAGGATACCAACTCTTAATTTCTCACTCATCTCATTTCCTCCTGCTTATGATAAAGAATCAGAGTGCTGATTCTTTCTTACGATATAATTCCAGAAATTCTTTGTTTTGCTCTAATTCCCGCAGCATTGCCGCATGACCGGGACCGCCCGTTGTCAGTCTCTTTTCGACACAGGTTTTTAAACTGACGGCGTCATAGAGATCCTCCTCAAATGCCGGTGATATCTTCTGCAATTCCGACAGTGTGAGTCGGTCGATGGATGTGTTTTGCTCGATGCAGTACAGAACAAGTCTGCCGATAATACCATGTGCGTCCCGAAATGGAATGCCTTTACCAACCAAATAATCCGCCGCATCCGTTGCATTGGTGAAACCGTTCATGGCAGATGTTGCCATGATTTCCTGATGAAAGGACAGCGAGGAAAGCATTCCCTCGAATAAAGTCAGACAGTCGGCAACCGTGTCCATTGCATCAAAAGACAGTTCCTTGTCTTCCTGCATGTCTTTGTTATAAGCGAGCGGTAAGCCTTTCATGGTGGTGAGAAGCGACATCAGCGCACCGTAGACCCTGCCGCACTTCCCTCTGACCAATTCCGCCACATCCGGGTTCTTTTTCTGCGGCATAATGGAAGAACCGGTAGAATAACGGTCGTCTATTTCGATAAAGCCGTATTCATTGCTGTTCCATAAGATGATCTCTTCACTGAAACGCGAAAGGTGCATCATGATCATTGACAAAGCGCTGAGAAATTCGATCAGGTAGTCTCTGTCGGAAACGGAATCCATACTGTTTGCCGTCGGCATGGAAAAATGTAAAAGTTCAGCGGTATATTCCCGGTCCAGCGGATAGGTCGTACCAGCCAGCGCGCCTGCGCCGAGCGGGCAGGTGTTCATACGATGAAAAACATCATTCAGACGCAGGAAATCTCGTCGAAACATTTCAAAATAAGCGCCAAGATGCAACGCAAGCGTAAGAGGCTGCGCTTTCTGCAGATGGGTAAAGCCGGGCATATAGGTATCGATATGTTCCTGCATCATCCGATCAAGCGTTTCCAACAGACGGAACACAAGACGATTGATTTCAAGTAACCGCGTTCTGGTATAGAGTTTCATGTCAAGGGCAACCTGATCGTTTCGGCTCCTTCCGGTATGCAGTTTTTTTCCTGCGTCTCCGATTTTTGCAATCAGATTGGCTTCAACAAAACTGTGGATATCCTCATATTCATCGGAAATGATGAGAGAACCGTTTTGCACTTCCGCAAGGATCTCATGCAGACCGGACAGGATCGTATCCTTTTCGGCGGGAAGCAAAATTCCCTGCTTCTCCAGCATCGCAGCATGTGCTATGCTGCCTTCTATGTCTTCACGGAAGAATCTTTGATCAAAACGAATTGAGGCATTAAATTGATATACCTGATCATCGGTTGCTTCGATAAAGCGTCCGCCCCATAATTGCGCCATGTTCCCCTCCTAAAATGAAACTATGATATATTTTATCACAATGACGATTTTTTGCAATCAATAAAGTGCAGTCATCAGCGATAATCCTACGCTGATAACTGCACCTTTCATCAAAAAAGCTCCCGGCCGGATTCGAACCGGCGACCTACGCATTACGAATGCGTTGCTCTACCGACTGAGCCACGGAAGCAATTCACTTTGCTATTATATAGAATCCAAAAAGAATTTGCAAGCGTAATCTTTGTTATTTCTAATCTGTATTTTTCATCATGAATCCTCATCATTGAAATCGAAATCGAAATCAAAATCAGCATCCGCATCATCGGAAAGATCTTCATCGAAATCCAGTTCCCTGGGTACATGTTTTTTGGGCATAGGCAACGGGCTCTCCAGAAATGTCGGTTTTGCGGGCGTTTCCTTTGTACTGTCTTCCGTAGTCTTGTGTCTGTTTCGTTCTTCTTCTTTGAGTTGTTGATAATAGGCGTCATTTGCGCCGATAAAGATCAAAGCCTGCGCGCGCAGCAGGAACGCCGCCTTCTCTTCTTCCGTTTCAATATGCTCCGGTTCCGGCGCGATGGGCGCTTCTTCCAGAAGATCTCCCAGGTTTTTGTCTGCCAGCGCATGGTGATTGTCGTACATATAGGTCAGGGACACCGAGCCGCTGATGATCAGCAGGATCAGAAAATAACATTGATTCAGTTCCGTATTGGAACTCAAGAAAGTCATGAGAAAGGCGCCCATGATGCAAGATAAAATGGGGATCACCCGCGGATGCTTCGAGCGGATCATATAGAAAGCGCAGGCGATGGAAAGCACCAGCATAAACATATAGAGCAGTTGATTTCCAAGTTGCAGCCATGCCATCTGCAAGGAAGTATATGCGTCGGCGCCCATTTTGGACAGAAAATAAGAATGATCCGTGAGCGGCTTTTGCTGGGCATCGATTCTGTCGTTGAAATTCAGGAAAACATCGCGCAGAGAAAGGCTCTCTCCGGTATCGGTAAGGGTCGGTGAGAATCTGGCAAGCACACCCGAAAACACATCGGAATATGCCGTTTCCAGATAGACGCTTTCCAGGTAACTGAATCCGAAACTGATCAGGATTGCGAGTAAGGCAAGGATCAGGATATATTTCATATCATTTCTGCGATGATATCGGAAAGCCAATAACAGCACCAGCATCAGAACTCCGACGGGTTCGATGCTTAAGCAAAGCCCCCAGAAAATACCGGCAAAAATGACCGACAAAACGGTGCCTGCATTTGTCTTGGCCTGATAGACGGGAATGATGGTAAACAGGATGGAAAGCAACAGAATCCATGCATAAAAAAATTCGGCATTGAAATTATAGACGGAAAATCCCAAAGCCGGCATGAATAAAGTGACGGTAAAGGCGATCAGACCGGAAATCTTATCTCCGCACTTTCTGGCGATCAGATAGACAAGCAGCGCAGACATCAGTAAAAGCACACTGTTCATGGTCACGATCACCACAGCGCCGACGCCGGTCACTTTGAAAACAAGGGAAGTGAGCAGTCCATAATAGAAAATGGCGGGATTCGAAAGGATATCGGGAAGCAGATCGATTCCGCCGACCGTGAGCGTACCTCTTTCCATCAGAACCGCAGTGTTGTAATAAACAGATTCTTCCGCAGGAATGGACGTCTCCATCGTGATTCGCAATCGAATGAACAGATAGGACATCACAAGGATGAAAAGTCCTTCCATGATGATCCAAATAAAACTGTCAGCGGATTCTCTGGAAATTGCGAGCAACTTTGTCATTAAGGAAAGCAATACAAACGCCAAAATGAGGATTCCGCCAAAAACCAGCACATAGAAGAATCCTTCATTCTGTATGACCATCTGATGATATACGGTAAAAAACAACAGATATCCGAATATCATCAGACTGATCAGCGCAACGATATTTAATATTATGTTTTCCTTTTTCGTCATCTGTTTAATCGGCGAGCGCTTGCTCTAAATCTTCGATAATATCGTCTGCATTTTCGATACCGACGGAAAAACGAATCAGATCCGGAGAAATACCGGCTGCTTGCAACTGCTCATCAGTCAATTGACGATGCGTATGGGAAGCCGGATGAAGCACACAGGTTCTGGCGTCGGCGACATGTGTAACGATACATGCCAGTTTCAGCGCATCCATCAATCGTTCGGATGCTTCTCTTCCGCCGTGAATACCGAAGCAAAGGACACCGGTCGTGCCGCCCGGCATATACTTTTGGGCCAGTGCATGGTACTTGTCATCGGGAAGACCGGGATAACTCACCCATGCAACTTTCGGATGGTTCTTAAGGTAGGTTGCAACTCTCAAAGCGTTTTCACAATGGCGCGCCATCCTCAGATGCAGCGTTTCCAGACCGATATTTAACAAATAAGCGTTCTGCGGCGCCTGAATCGATCCCAAATCACGCATCAATTGAACGGTTGCCTTTGTAATGTATGCCAGTTTGCCGAAACTTTCGGTATAAGTAATTCCGTGATAAGACGCATCCGGCGTGGTCAGCCCCGGGAATTTCTCCGCATATCGGTTCCAGTCAAAATTCCCGCTATCGACGATACAGCCGCCGACACATTGCGCATGACCGTCCATATATTTCGTGGTGGAGTGCGTGACAATATCCGCGCCGTGTTCAAAAGGTCGGCAATTGATCGGCGTTGCAAAGGTGTTATCCACGATCAGCGGTACGCCGTGTGCATGACAGGCAGTGGAGAATTTATCAAAATCCAAAACCACGAGGTTCGGGTTGGAAATCGTTTCCGCCAGTACACATTTCGTATTCGGAAGAAAGGCGGCATCCAGTTCCTCTTTGGTGCAGTCGGGATCGATCACGGTGCATTCGATTCCCATTTTCTTCATCGTAACCGTCAACAGATTAAAGGTTCCGCCGTAGATACAGGAAGACATGATCACATGACCGCCGTTTTCACAGAGGTTAAAAACCGCAAAATAATTCGCAGCCTGACCGGAAGACGTCAACATTGCGCCAACGCCGCCCTCCAGTGCGCAAATTTTACCTGCCACGGCGTCGTTGGTGGGATTTTGCAATCTGGTATAGAAATATCCGCTCTCTTCCAAGTCAAATAACTTCCCCATTTGTTCGGAAGTTTCGTATTTGAACGTGGTACTCTGATAGATCGGAAGCACGCGGGGTTCTCCTTTAGAGGGTTCCCAACCCGCCTGTACGCAAAGGGTCTCTCTTCTGTAGTTGCTGTTCATGCGTGCTCCTCCATCCGGTACATATATTTGTTCTGCAATCTGCGGATCATATTGATATAGAGATCCTTGCATGTTTCGTTCCTGCCGTTTTCAATCAGATGAATACAGGGTTGCAGATAAGTGTGATAGATTTCTTCGTAGGTCTTCTGCGCATCCGCGGTTTTGTCGATTCTGTTTACAATCGTCGGTGCAATATCATAGTATTCATGGATCAGATGCGCGCCGTCCGGCTGGGCGGAAAGGTAGCGGTCACGGTAATCCTTGAGAAGCTGCAGTTCATAGCAGCCTTCCGCTTTTCCGAGACTCCTGCATACGGCAGTCGTTACGTAACAGAGTTTCCTCTTGAATCCGGCGTTGATGGTTTCAAAGGTTCCTGCCTTGATTGCATACCGGGTAAAGGTTTCGTTCCATTTCTTCAGCAATATTTCAATGAAAGGCTGTGCAAATTCCTCCTTGCACTCATTCAGGGAAGGAATCACATAGATGACCATGATTTGGTTATGGTCGATGACGAAGCCGTCGCGTTGCCCTCTTTTGGGAAGAGCATCATGTCTGCTTTTGGCTTCTTCCGTGAAAATCACCGCCAGAGTTTCCAGATAGCGCTGCGGCTCCTCTGCCTGCGCATATTCTTCCTGCAATTGTTTAAATAACGGCTGATATTGATCAAAATATGCATGAAAACAATCCGCATACGTATCTCTGCGGAACAACTTCATCGCACGGTCCTGCTCAAACAGCATGGAAAACAACCGCTCATTTCTCTTTTCTTCATTTATCAGTGCCATGGTTCTCTCCAGTTATTCCTCCCAATTATGGTAAACAGCCTGTACGTCGTCGTCTTCCTCCAGAAGATCCAGCGTCTTTAGCAATGATTTGACCGCATTTTCATCGGTGAGCTCCACATAAGTCTGCGGCAGCATGGTGACCTCGGCGGAGACATAAGAAATCCCATTTTCATCCAATGCTTTGACCACGGGGTCCAGTTCGTCAGGATTCGTCAGAATTTCGAAACTGTCTTCCTCTTCATTGAAATCCTCCGCGCCCGCATCCAGCGCAACCATCATCACATCGTCGGCATCCGCGTTACAGGCTTCCCTGTCAATGATGATTTGTCCGCGTTGATCGAACATAAAGGAGACGCAGCCCGGCGTCCCGATGTTTCCGTTTCCCTTGGTAAACGCACTTCTGACGTTTGCGGCGGTACGGTTCTTATTATCTGTCAGCGCATCTACAATGATTGCGATCCCGTTTGGCCCGTAACCCTCATAGGTCACATATTCGTAATTGACAGATCCGGCTTCGCCGGCTGCTTTCTTGATGCCACGATCGATCGTGTCGTTCGGCATATTGTTGGCTTTCGCTTTTTGAATGACCGCGGCTAGCTTGAAGTTATTGCTCGGATCGGGTCCGCCCTCTTTTACCGCAACCGCGATTTCGCGTCCGATGATTGTGAAAATTTTCCCTTTTGCGGCATCGTTTTTCTCTTTTTTGTGTTTGATGTTCGCAAATTTAGAATGTCCTGACATATTTCACCCCTTTATAATTACACTAAATTTAATTTTATCATTTCTTAACTGATTCATCAAGCCAAATACACTCTCGGTACACGTTCGTTAATATCGCAGACCAATTCATAATTGAATCTGCCGGACATTTCACCCAGCAGTTCCGCGGTGATGACTTCCGTTCCCTGTCTTCCGAGCAATACGACCTCATCATATTCGTTCGCTTCCGGAATTGCCGTAACGTCGACCATCATCTGATCCATACAGACTCTGCCGAGAATCGGCGCTCTTTGCCCACCGATCAAAACATAGCCTTTGTTGGAAAGAGATCTCGGATAGCCGTCCGCATAACCGACGGGAATCGTGGCAACGCGCGTCGGCGCCGTCGTGATATAGGTTCCGCCGTAGCTGATCCGGCATCCTTTGGGCAATTCTTTGAGATAGACGATTTTGGACTTGATACTCATTGCTGCGGACAGCGGAAGATCTTTTCTTACTTCGGAAGAAGGCAGCATTCCGTAAATCGCGATGCCGCATCTGACAAGATTCAGGTTCGTTTCCGGAAGTTCCATGATGGCTGCGGAATTGGAACAATGACGGTAAGTAAAGGTAATTCCGTCTTCTTTCAGTTTTGACACGAAAGCGAGAAAATCACGGTACTGTCTCAAGGCTTCCGCCTTGTCCGTCTCGTCAGCGGTTGCAAAGTGTGTCATGATTCCTTCCGTGATCAGATTCGGATAGGCGCAGATGGCACGTGCCGTTAAGCAGCCGCTTTGATCCGTACGAACCCCGATTCTTGACATCCCCGTGTCCGCGACAAGATGAATCCGCGCCCTCCTGCCAAGTGTCCCTGCAATATCATTCAGTTCTTTTGCGGTTTCTTCCTTGAAAACAACCATGGAGATTTCGTTTTCGATCAGTGTTTTGTAGTCCTCTGAAAACGTGTAACCAAGAATCAGGATCGGTTTGGCAATTCCTGCGGTTCTCAGTTCCATCGCTTCTTCACAGGAAGCTACCGCAAATCCCTGGAGATAAGGCAGCGCTTCTACATGTTTTGCAATTGCAATCGCACCGTGACCGTAACCGTTCGCCTTGATGACCGCCACCAATTTGGTGTCCGGCTGAACCAGCGCATGCAGACATTCCAGATTGGAAGTGATATGATTCAGATTGATTTCCGCAAATACTCTTGATTGACTCATAATTTAACTTTCCAACTTTTATTTTAAAAAATTATTATAGTATAATATGATATCGCTTGCAATCATTTCGGCTGCACCCTTCTCTTTCGCCGCCAGATCTCCGCAGCAGCCGTGCAGATATACGCTCAGTGCAGATGCAAGAAGCGGATCAAAGATCCGGTGCAGCATTGCCGTGACCAGTCCGAAGAGCACATCTCCGGAGCCTGCCGTAGCCATTCCGCTGTTTCCTGAGAGATTCAAATAGGTGCGGTTTCCGTCGGAGATTACGGTACGGGCGTCCTTTAAGATACAAATGACGTGATGTGCGGCGGCAAAAGAACGACAGGCATGGATCGGATCCTGTTTGATCTCTTTGACGGACAATCCGGAAATCCTTGCAAATTCGCCTACGTGCGGCGTCATGACTACCGTTCTGTCCGTTTGCGCGGTAAGTTCCTGCAGCAGCGCAGGCTTCCTGCTCAGTATCGTAATTGCGTCAGCGTCAATGACCAGCGGCTGCTTGCCGGCACGGATCACGGCAGAAAGCAGCTGTTCCGTATTCCGGTCCAAGCCGCAGCCGGAACCGATCCCGATGACATCCGCCCATGCAAGCCTTTGCGTAAGTGCAGCAGAAGCGGCGTCGTTGCTGTCAACCATCGCTTCCGGCAGCAGAGTGAGGATCAAATCCCGATTCTTAGGCGCCGTCATTACGGTTACCATACCGCAGCCGGAACGAAGCGCCGAAGATGCGGCAAGAACGGCAGCGCCGCCGATCTGCTGCGAGCCCGTGATCAGGAGCAGTTTGCCGAAGGTGCTTTTATTGGCGTCGGCGGGTCTTTCGATTTCGGGAATCTGATCGAGGATCCACACATCTTCATCCGTATGCTCTGTTTCCTGTAGGATTCCGACCGGATGAAGTTTCAGAATTCCGGTATATTGGCACCCGGGATAGAGGAACTGTCCGATCTTATAATGACCGAAAGTGACCGTCAAATCGGCGCGAACCGCATCTTGTATGACAGCACCGGATGTCGCATCGACGCCGGACGGAAGGTCGACGCTTACCACTTTGGCGGGAAGGCTGTTGATCGTGCGGATCAACTGCAAGTATTTCTCGGAAAGCGCGCCATGATAACCGATGCCGAGCAAGGCGTCAATCAGCAGCGTGTCAAAGCGAATTAAGAGAAGCTCCTTCAGTTTTGCGGCGCTTGTGAATTGAATCGGGATGCCGTAGGCCTTTGCAATCCGCAGTTCTTCCCTGCATTCTTGACTCAGTTCATGTTCTTCTTCGCAAACAAAAATATCTGAAGAAACATTTTGTTCCTTCAGAATTCTTGCAACGGCGACGCCGTCTCCGCCATTGTTTCCAACGCCGCACAAAACCGCAATGCGGGATAAGTCAAAATCTCCATTGAGGATCTCGCTTACTGCCGCAAGGGCTGCGCGTTCCATCAGTACAAGAGACGGGATATGATACGCTTCTGTCGTAGCGATATCAATTTGTTTCATTCTTCTGCTTGTCAGCGCTCTTTTCATTTTCCGCCTTTTTCAGAGATGGAAGTTTCGGTTCATACTTCATATCGAACAGATCAACGACTTCCGAACCGAAAATATCATGCATATAAGCATATAACTCCGCGTTGTTGATTTCCATCTCCTGTTTTCTGATGATGTTCTTCTTCAACTGGATCCTCATTTCACGGATCCAGTCCGCAATCTGTTCAATGGAAGCGGTATTGTTCTGTAATTTATCATAGCACAGTTCCATCGTTTTGATCATAAGTTCGCGGTTTGTCTGCTCGATTTCCCGCGGCGCTTCCAGAAGATCTTCTTCATTTTCTTCGAGTTTCTCATTGACTTCATTGATCAGTCGTTTGTTTTCGTTCAGGCTCTTTAAGGTTTTCGCGTCGGTTTCGCTCTCGATTCCGTTCATGGAAACGAGAATTTGATCCATGAGATCGTTCTTGACTCTTTTCAGATCTTTGTTCTGCGTACTCAGTCTTGCCTGCTTTTTCAGAAGTTCCTGCAACTGATGTTCCAGATTTTTAATTTCGTCCGTGCTGCCGGTTTTCGCAAACAACTTGTGCCATTTCGCATCCAGAATCAGAACCGGAATATGTTTCTTCAAGATCGCATTTTTGAATTGTTCTTCACGATTCGCCATAGTGCCTTTCGTCTCCGTTTTCCTGATCCATTCGATTCAGATTATACGATAACTTCATCAAACTCTCAGATAAATGCACATTTTCAACCACAATATGACTTGGCACATCAAGATCGACATGTGCAAAATTCCAGATTGCCTTGATTCCGAACGCAATCAGCTGCTGCGTGATTTTCTCGGCTTCTTCTCCCGGAATGGCAAGCACTGCGATCTCAATCTCATGATCCTTGAGAAAGGCGGCAAGCTTTGATACGGGCATCACCTCAATGCCGCGAATCCTGGTGTGACAGAGGGCGGCGTCCTTATCGAAAATTCCGTGAATCACGAAACCCCTGCGCTCGAAATTTACGTAATTGGCAAGCGCCTGACCGAGGTGCCCTGCACCGATCAGGATCAGATTGTGCTTACGATCCAGTCCCAGAATCTTGGCAATTTCATCATACAGGTACTTCACATTATAGCCGTAGCCCTGTTGACCGAAGCCGCCGAAATTGTTCAGATCCTGTCGGATCTGCGAGGCGGTGACATGCATCATCAGCGAAAGTTCCTGCGAAGAGATGCGTTCGATTCCTTCATCTTTTAATTTGCCCAGATAACGGTAATATCTTGGCAGTCTGCCGATCACGGCACGCGAGATGTCTTTTGCTTCCAAACCCGTTCCTCCCCGGTTGCTTCTTCTGTAATCAAAGTAAGGTTTCCAATTCCGCTCTGATTGCTTTGATGAAATCAAGGCTGTTTAAGGTCGTCGTCTCTTTCAGTGTGGTGAGCAGGGTGAGATCCTTGGTCATCTTTCCTGCTTCAATCGTTTTTATGGTTGCCTTCTCCAAATTCATTGCAAAGGAAACAAGTGTCGGCAGGTGATCCAGTTCCCCGCGCTTTTTCAGCGCGCCCGTCCATGCGAAAATCGTGGCAACGGAATTGGTCGAGGTTTCTTCGCCCTTGAGATGTTTATAATAATGACGCTGTACCGTACCGTGGGCGGCTTCGTATTCGTAGACGCCGCTCGGAGAAACAAGCACGCTCGTCATCATTGCAAGCGAACCGAAAGCGGAAGAAACCATGTCGGACATCACATCTCCGTCATAGTTCTTGCACGCCCAGATCATTCCGCCGTCGGACTTCATGATGCGTGCAACGATATCGTCGATCAGCGAATAGAAATAGGTAATGCCGGCATCCTCAAAACGATCCTTGAATTCGTTGGCATAGATTTCTTCGAAAACGTCCTTGAAGTAATGGTCATATTGCTTGCTGATGGTATCTTTGGCGCCGAACCACAGATCCTGCTTGCATTCCAGCGCATAACCGAAACAGCTTCTGGCGAAACTTTCGATCGATTCCGTGCAGTTGTGCAAACCCTGCACTACACCGCCGTTTTCATCAAACCGATGAATCAGTTCTCTTCTTTCGTTTCCCGCCGCATCCGTATAGACAAGTTCCGCCTTTCCTGCACCGGCAATTTGAAGTTCCGTATTGCTGTACACATCACCGTAAGCATGTCTGGCGATCGTGATCGGTTTCTTCCATGTCTTCACATTGGGTTCGATTCCCTTGACGAGGATCGGGGTACGGAAGACGGTTCCGTTGAGTATCGACCGAATCGTTCCGTTCGGACTTTTCCACATCTTTTTCAACCGGTACTCGTCCACTCTTGCCGCATTCGGTGTGATCGTTGCGCACTTCACCGCAACACCGTATTTCAGCGTTGCGTTCGCGGAATCGACCGTAATCTGATCGTCCGTTTTGTCACGCATTTCCAGTCCGAGATCATAGTATTCCGATTTCAGATCCACGAAGGGAAGGATCAGTTCCTCTTTGATCATTTCCCAGAGCACTCGGGTCATCTCATCTCCGTCCATTTCGACAAGGGGCGTGTTCATTTGAATCTTATTCATCTTATCCTCTTTCTATCAGCCAAGGCTGATGTTATGTTCGGTGCAAATTTCATCTATCATCTTCGACAATTCCGCATTGGTCATTACGGTAACGCGTCCGTTTTCATATTCTCCATCCACAAGTTCCTTGATGGATCGAACAAGCAGACTGTTCTTGTCAACCTGTTTTTCCTGCGGGAGTTTGTAGTAGGTGTTGATCCAGTGCGCAATGCCGGCGAGTCCCGAGGTGTTGCTCACCGCGCAGAGTACGGGACGGTTTAAAAACTTCTCGGTATCGAAAATATTATAAATTTCTTCGTTTTTCAGAAGTCCGTCCGCATGAATGCCGGCACGGGTCACGTTGAAGTTGGAACCGACAAAAGGGGTGCGCGGCGGAATCTTGTAGCCGATCACCTTCGTATAGTATTCCGCCAATTCCGTAATCACTGTGGTGTCCATACCGCCCAGATCGCCCTTTAACTGGGCATATTCGAATATCATCGCTTCTAACGGCGTATTCCCCGTTCGCTCTCCGATTCCGAACAGAGAGGCGTTGATTCCTGCGCAGCCATAGAGCCATGCGGTCGTGGAATTGGAAACCGCCTTGTAGAAATCATTGTGACCGTGCCATTCCAACAGATGCGGACTGACGCCGGCATGCTCGTTCAGACCGTAAATGATCCCCTGCACGCTTCTTGGAATCACGGCCCCCGGGTAATTGACGCCATAACCCATGGTATCACAGGCACGAATCTTGATCGGCAGTTTGTATTCGTCCATTAACTTCATCAGTTCCACACAAAACGGAATCACATAGCCGTAGATATCCGCCCGTGTAATGTCTTCCAGGTGACATCTGGGGTGGATTCCCGTTTCCAGACATTCCCTTACGATATTCAGATAATGCTCCATCGCCTGTCGGCGGTTCATTTTCAATTTGTAGAAAATATGATAGTCGCTGCAGGAGACAAGAATCCCGGTTTCCTTCATGCCGATCTCTTTGACCAACTGAAAATCAGCCTTGCTGGCACGAATCCAACTGGTGATTTCAGGGAACTGATAACCGCGTTCCATGCATTGATAAACGGCGTCTCTGTCCTTCTTGCTGTAAAGGAAAAATTCACTGGCACGGATCAGACCGTTCGGTCCGCCGAGTCGATGCAGATAATCATAAATCGTGACGATCTGCTCGGTGGTATAGGGCGTTCTGGATTGCTGTCCGTCCCGAAAGGTGGTGTCGGTAATCCAAATTTCTTTCGGCATGTGATTCGGTACGATACGGTCATTGAAGGCAACCTTCGGGATCTCATCATAAGGAAACAGATTACGAAAAATATTCGGCGTCTCAACGTCCACCAGTTGATACATATGTTCTTCCAGTTCTAAGAGATTGTTGACACTGTTCATGCGTACAGGTCTGTTTTCATCCATAGGTCTCATCATTTCAACTCCTCTTGAAAAAATTAAGTGCCATTAGGAAATGACACTTAATTATAACCCGATTATTGTGAAAATAACAACAATCATTTCTCTCCATTTCGTGACCTGCGGGAACGGACATTGAACAACAGTAAACTTCCGCCAAGCAGGAGTAAAATCGTTGCCGTCACCGTCTTCCTGTCAGTGATTCCGGTTCTCCTTTGTAAGGAACCGCTGCTTGCATGCACGGAAAACAGGTCATAAGCCGGATGCAGATCAACGGCTTCTTTGTCCGGAGAAGCCAAGGTTTCTTCCTGTATTGTCGTTTCCCCCGTATTTCCCGGCAGTGCGCTTCTGCGGCAGATTGCATAAGGAGAAAAATGTCCGGTGACAAATCGGAAACAGGGAATCCCGTCAATTTCCGTACGTGCGGTAGAAAGCGTTTCCAGGGAGCCGTTATCATCCAGTGAAAGCACGATCAGATCTTCAACATTTTGATAACCTTTCGGAACCGGCAGCGTAATCTCGATCCGATTCCTGTTCAGTTTGCGGATCGGAACGGTACCCGTAGCGTCCGTCATTTCAATGGAAAGCGGCAGGAGTTCTCTCGGAACGCCTGCGCCGAAAGCATTCTGAAAAGCAGCGTTGAAATCTGCCAGGGTTTCTTGCCCGTCGTCGACATTCAGGAAATAAGGCGTCGTATTGCCGGCGATTCTGGCGGATGCGACGCTTTCCTGCGCCGCATTAAAATCGGATGCCCGCAATTGTACCGAAATTGCATTTTCTTCCGTCCGGGACGCGGGGATCGACTGTCTGATCGATCCGAGCAAACGATCCAGCGCCGCGGAGGTATTGCCTGAAATCCGAACGTCGGATAAGGGCTTGTCGCACCAGGCGCCGATGTTCTGATAGGGAGAGAGCGCATCTTCCTTCACCCCGTCCAACAGGTATTCGGCACTGCCGATCTTGATATGGGAATCCACCGAAACAACGCCGAAATCGTCCGGCTCTTTCGTGAGTCGGATCAGATGCAGCGTGTTTTGATTGTTGTCTGCCTTCGGACTGAAGGTATAGACAGCACCGCGGAAACCAAGCTGCATGGGGTCAAAGAGGTTCCCCGAATCAGGATCGGCGCTCGTCTTTAAAACGGCATTTTCAACGCCGTTCAAGGCAAGCGTTCTGAGCTGCTCTGCCGAAAGTCTGCCGGCGGTCGGCTTGCAGGATACATCGGGGATGCGGTCGCCCTGGAATAAAACGGTGGCTGCTCCGACGCTCTCACTCACATCGAAAGCGCCCAGACCGACGGACGTAACGGATGCGGGCAGGGAAAATGCAGAAAGGGCTGTGTTGCGAAACGCCCTGTCTTCGATTGTCGTCAAGCGATTCCCGAAGGCAACGGTATTCAGCATGGAACAGCCGTTAAAGGCGTCTTCGCCGATGATTTCTACAGAGGAGGGGAACGTGACGCCGGTAAGGGAGAGATTGCCGGAGAAACAGCCGGAAGCCACACATCTGACTCCGTCAGGAATCGTAATGTTGCCGCCCTCTCCTTTGTAGCCTAAGAGAATCCCGTCTCCGACGATCAAATAGGAAGCCGTATCCTGCTTCTGGTACCACTGCATGAGCCATGGAGTTCCGGAAAAAGCACCCAGTTCTATCGTTTTCACACTGTCCGGAATCGAAACCGCCGTGAGATCCTTGCACTGATAAAATGCGGCATAGCCGATCTCTTCCGTTCCCGCTGGAATATCAAGTTGCGAGAGCGAAGATCTTGCAAAGGAAAAATCGCCGATGGAGCGCAAATCATTCGGCAGCTTCATTTCGGTCAGCCGTTCCTCTTTATAAAAGACACGATTTCCGATGGCACTGACCTCTTTCGGAATTGTGACGCCACCGCCGTTCCCGTTGTATTTGACCAGTTTGGAACGGATGATCGAGAACTCCTCTCCCGCGCCGGTGTGATAAGCGTTGTTCTCTCCGATCCCGTCTTCGAGTTCCGCATCGCTCAAATGATAGGCGTCTTTGACTTCCATGGAAGGAGACATCAGAAGGACGGCGCTGTTGCCGACGATTTTGGCAGCACCCATTTCGCCGGGAATGATATTCTCTTCATAATCCGTACGCAGGGGCGGCAGTTCGTCCATTGCCGAAACTTCCGATCCGTCCGTAACGGTACCCGACTCCTGCCCCTCAAAGTTGCTTTCGGCATTCTCGGTATCGGAAGTTGATTCCGGCGGACTGTAGAGCGCCGCATCGCTTGGCGGCGTTTGCGAAGGCTCTGTGCGATTGATGGTAACGCCCTCGCTCAGATAAAAAGCCAGGTCGTCAATATAGCCGACGGAAGTCGGGATCATGATTGATCTTAAATTCGGACAGTCCGCAAACGAATAGGCGTTCAGTCGGGTCACCGAGGTGGGAATGATGACGGTGGAAAGCCCCGAACAATTGGAAAACGCATATTCCGGAATTTCCTTCACCCGGTTGGAAATCGAGATACCGGTCAGATTGGAAGCGCCCCAAAAGGCATATTCTTCAATCTTCTCAATGGAATCCGGAAAAACATAAGTGGTGGAAGGTCTTCCCGCCAGGTATTGCACCAGCGTTTTTCCGTTTCCGGAATAAACCATGCCGTCCTGACAGATGAAATTCATATTCTCGTCAGCAACGGGAATCGAAGACAACGAAGTGCAACCGGCAAAGACGCCGGAACCAAGCGTTTCGACCTTTTCCGGAATTGAGATGCGATAGAGAGAAGTACAACCCGAAAAAGCGCTGGAACCGATGGTTCGAACGCTTTTCGGAATAGAAACCGTTTTTAAATTCGTGCAGTTTTCGAAAGCGGCATAATCAATCGTACGGACGCCCTCGGGAATTGTGACGTTTCGAAGAGAGACATTTCCGGAAAAAGCATCCTTTCCGATCGTTCTGACCGTATCGGGAAGCGTCAGATCCGCTTCGTTCCCGTGATATTTCACCAGAGTCGATCCGTCGAAGACAAAATCGTTGCGATCCGTAGCTGCATTCATTGCATCGAAAGGAAGTACCAGAAGCAAAAGCCCTGTTACGCATAATAGCACTGCGATCACATTTCTGATAACCTTTTTCATCTTATGCTGCCTCTGCGGTCTCTTTCCGGTCTTTCTTCAAGAACAGCACACCTGAAATTGCAGCCAGACCGATCACTAAGAACCACTTCGGATGGATCGGATCTCCGGTCTTGGGCGTTGCATCCAGTGTTCCGGTTGCAGTCAGGTTTGCTGTATCCACATATACGACATACGGCGATAAGTGCGTTACGGTAAAATTCATGCAGGGCACGCCGTTGATCACGGTGAATCTGGGCTGAATCTTTGTGAGGACGCCGCCCTCTGTCAAACCGACTTTCGCATTTCCGCCATAGATGGCAAGATCATCGGGAATCGGCATCGTAATATTGATGGATACTCCGGCGGGGATCGGGCTGATTTTGTTCGATCCTGTGCTGTCATACAAACTGATATCCATCGGAAGATAACGAATCGCATCCAATGAGCCGAACGCTGCGGTTAGCGCCTTCTCCGCCATTTCGTTCGCTTCCGCCGTTTCGGTGATCTTGATTACGTAATTATCACTGGAGCCGCTGACCGTTGCGGACATCTTACTCGTATCTGAAATACCGTCGGTGGTGGAGATCAGTTTGGTCTTGCCGATGTTGCCGGTCTGATTGTTCGCAGGCGTCGAACTGCCGCTGCCGGTATTCACCGGCACTGCAGCAGGCGTGCTGCCGGCAGCGGTGCCGCCCGCACCGACAAAGGTTCCGGTTCCGCTGACAATGACTGGCTGTACGGTGGTGCTGGTGATACTGGTCGATCTGCTCGACGCATTCGAAGAACTGGTCGTTCGACTTCCGGTACCGCCTCCTCCGGTATTCCCTCCGCCCGTTGACGAGGGCTTCGTTGTCGAGGTTGAGGACGAAGACGATCCGCTGGTGCTGATCGGCGTATATTTCGCATAGACGGTAGCATTCTGCCGTACATTGACCCATGCGTTGGCAGGATTGGAATAGTATTCAAGGAAAGTATAGTTCACATGAGAAGGCGCGGTCGGCAGGGCGACGTTCCAACCTTCGGGAACGGTCTGTCTGTCGAATTCCGAGTAATCGATCCCATCGATAAAGATAATCGTATAGGTCTTCTCTTCCGTCATTTCTTCATAGATCAACTTGTCGGAGCTGGGTCTGCGTTCGTTCCGGTTAACCATATCGACATAATCACCGATGTTGGATTCTTTGCGGGCATGGAAGACCGTACTGTTGGTGTTTTTGAATGCTTCTCCGTCAATGTAAGGATTCCCTTCAATGTAGATGTCTTTCAGATTGGGTTCTTCCTGGAAAGCGCGCGGTCTGATCTGCTTCACATTGGCAGGCAGAGTGACATATTTCAACTGATTGCAGTTATAGAAGCAATCTTCCGGAATCGTATTCAGTCCGGTCGCCGATGTAAAGTCAACCGATGTAATATAATCGCAGTTCATGAAAGCATCTTTGGCGATTTCAGTGACATCCGCCAGACAGGGATCGTTCTCTTCATTGATCAGCGCCGTACCGATGCCGCCGGGCATGCCGCGGCTCCCCAATACCTCTACGAGCAGGGTCACCGGCACGCCGTTCCCATCCACATAATAGGCATAGATGATGCCGTTGTCGTACCAATAATAGGGGTCGTCAATGGTTGCGGTCGCCTTGTCGTTTTCTCCGTTAAAATTAATCTCTTTGAGCGCGGAAAGTGGCGCGGTTACAAGATCGGACGCAATATTATAGAACGGCAGAACCCCCAGGTTCTTCATATTGCCGTTGAAATTGATCGTCGTCAGCGTCTGACACTCTGCGAACGGTTTGCCGTCCCGATCCGGCTTATCTACGCTCGGAAGCGATTCCAGTGACTCGAACGTCAAGGTGGTCAATCCATAGTTATGACCGGTCTTATAATCGTTCACACCGATGAAATAGGCGTTGTCCGAGGTATCTGGGCTGCTCTGTGTGCCGAGATCATTCTTCGCATTCAGAATGCTGGTAATGCCGTAAGGCACGTAGATGCTCTTCGTATTGGTATTGATGATCCGCTCCTGATTCGGTGATAAGGTGGACGGATCCGTTGTATAGCGCAGGATCAGATCATAGATCGTGATATCCTGATCGATGTAGTGACCGGAACCGGCAGGGTTCTCCACCTTTTCCGTGCCGACAACCGTATTGACAGTCGGATAAGAAAGCAAGGAAACATAGCCGGGTTCCGCCGAATTCGGACGGCTGTATCTTGCCGTCAGATTATATGGATTGCCGCTCTCATAGGTAATATAGGAATCCGCCTTTGTGGAGCAGACAATGTTTTCGGGATTGATTGCATATTCATACGGCCAGTAGCCCTGCTCCATCTTCCCGCACAGGGTCAGACCGTTCGGGTTCTGGGTCAGGAAAGCTCTCGGACCGACCGAGGTTTCGTCGATATTGATGTCATAGTACCCGTCGCCTCTGAAATTGTCGTCTCTGAAATTGACCTTTTCCAGTTGGTTGCAGTCCTCAAAGCAGCTTGCGCCGATGCTGGTCCTCCCTGCGGAAACGGTCTCCGGAATATGAATGAAATTCACTTCTTTCAGACTCTTACAGGAACGAAAGGCATTCGCGCCGATGGTCGCAATGGAGTCGGCGATTCTGATCGTCGTCGGATGCTGCAAAGTGGACACATAGGTGCTTCCCTGCAGGACGCTGGTACAGTTGTCCGCGATTGCCTGAATCGGGTGTCCGCCGATGGACGCAGGAATCGTAATGGTGGTTGCAGGATCGGGAACGTCGGCAAGCTCGATAATCGACTCGATTACGAAATCATCCGTAAAGGTGAATTTGTAGGTTTTATCGATTACCATGATGTATTTGAACTTGCCGTCGACGGTATCATAGTACATATAGGGCAGCGAATTCTCCTGCGCATAATTGAAAATCGCAATGCTGGAAGATTCATTGGGATTGGGTCCCCAGAGTACGAAATCGTCGGATACATTGTGCGGCTTGGGCGCAAACAGATCATCATTGATGGTATTGACGAAATAACCGTTTTCTTTGGCGGTGCCGGTGAAGTTCTCCGCGTGCACGCAAGCCAGTTTGTTGCAGCCTAAGAACATGGACGACGTTGTTTTGAAGTTGTCCATAAAGCGCGGCAGTTCAATGAACTCCAGTTTCGTACAGCCGGCATACATCCCATATTGTCCGATCGTTCCGTCGATCGGCGGCGAGGTCTGGCACATTTTCGTACCGACCAGAGAAGTACAGTTGGCAAAGGCATAGGAACCGACGGTGAAATCATTTCGGTTGATGCCCACATCCGTATCGGAACCGCCGAAAATACGGGAATTATGATCCTTCAAGGACGGATTGTAGGCGTCCATGGAAGGAAGCGCCGGAATATAATCCGTTAAGGAACGACAGTTCATAAAGGCGGCGGTTCCCAACTGCTGCAGTGTGGTTGGCAGTGCCAGCGTCGCAAGCGCCGTACAGTCCGCAAAGGCGCCGTCACCGATCGAACTGGTCTTATTAAAATCAATGGCTCTCAGTTCCGTGCAGTTATGGAAAGCTTTGGAACCGATCTTTTGGAAGTTCGGTCCGAAAGAAATGGATCGTAAGGAGACGCAGTTCTCGAATGCGCTGTCGCCGATCTGGTTGATACCGCTGTTGTTTTCACCGCTCAGGATTTCCATGCTGGAGAAGTTGGCAACGTTCTTAAACGCTTCATTCCCGATTGTGCCGACCAGTTGGTACTGCTTGCACACTTCCTTGAGGAAGAGTTCCTCCGAATCCGGCTGCTCTCCGCCGCTGACCGGATCTGTGGGCGGCGTCCAGCTTTCGGGAATTCCGTGTTCTTCATCGGCTTCCGTATGGATCCACGGTCTTGTCCAGGTGTATTTGATTACATTGTAATAGAAACAGTCCGGCGTATTGTCCGCCGTACCGTAGACACGGATCATATCCGGCGTCTTGGTTCTGACGATGCGTTTCTCGACATAACGCTCCCAGACAAAGGGCGTGTGCCCGGCAGGATCGCCGCCGCTGGTTTTAAGCCAGGTGGCCTCCGTTTCCGCCGCCGGATTGCAATAGATGACGGCGGTAGATAACTGTAATTTATCCCCTGCAGGATAGTAACCGGAAGTCTGCCCGCCGACATAGGAACGGATACAGTTGGATACGCCGCCGGAACTGGGCGTCGTGGTGTCGGCAATCTCAAAAATCGGAATTGCGTCAGACTGCGCGTCCATACCGGTGCGGTCGATTTTGTAGTATTTATGTTCGTTCGCGCCCTCATAGATCACAACAGGTTCACCCGATAACGGAAACGCCCAGAAACGTTTGCTTAAATCGCCCGAAGCAACCACCGCGTTGCTGTGTACCGTAGTGGAAGCAACAAACTGCTCCTGCGCCAGCGCAGTGTCCAAATCGGTCGGGACCATCGTTGCGGGATCAAACGGACCTTCCGCCTGTACCCCCTTCGTCGGAATACACGCAACCGCCAGTGAGGTGGCAGCCAAAACGCCCGCAATGGTAATACGAACACTCTTCTTCATTTTGATTTTCTTACGTTCCGTATTCATCTTCATCGTATGCTCCTGCTTATTTGATCCTCTTTGCGACAACAACAAAACGTTCGCCGTCCGCGACATAGTCGCAGGTGGACAGTGTGATCAGTTCATCTCCGAATACCGACTTCACGCCGGTATCATAGTAAGACATCGCCGCCATATCCTTCATGTAGGACTCGTACTCTTCCACAGAATTGGCGTTGATGAACTGGTAATATTTAAAAGTAACCTCGGAAGCTTCATGCACGGTTTCCGAAAATACATACATCACCGCGTACGTACCCTTTTCATAAAGCGTATCGAACCCGATCTGCGGATGTTTCTTATAATAATTCTCACTCTTATATTCGGTGAGCGAGCCGAACATCTTGCCGCTTTTCATATTATGTCCGTAGATAATGATGTTCTGACTCTTCGGCCAAATGCTGCAGTCCTTGTCAATGAACAGACAACCGTTCTTATCCTTCTCCTGTGAGAAGTTATGATCCAGATAATATTCCATGTTCTGGGACTGCATCACCGGATAGTCAATGACAGTATCGTCAATTTGCAGCCATCCGATCAGACTTTTGTTCTTGTGATATAAGGTCGTATAATCATCCAAGATCGGAGGCGGGACGTCCGGTTCATCCACACGGATCGTCGCTTTTTTCGGTTGAAACAGCACATAGTCGGTATTCTTCAGTTGATTCAGTTTCTCGAACTTCTTCACCGCGCTGTCTGATTGGTTGTTGTATAATACGAAATAACCAAGGCTGAACGTACCGATCAGTATGAGCAGAACCATCAGGCTTCGTCTGATCTTTTCAGCTTTGGAGAGTTTCGTCGGATTGACTTTGCTCATGTCTTGCCTTTCTCGAAAATGAGCTTATATTGGAAGATTTGATCCTTTGCACCGTATGCACAGCGATCGGAAATGCGCTGTAAGATCTCAAGGATCAGATCGTTCGTTTCATCTGCAACAGACGCTGTTTCCTGCTTTCTGATACCCTCAAGCAAAAGATTCAGCGAATCGAACTTTCCGCTTGTCAGTTCAATGCTCCCTCTATATTTATCGTACATTTCATACAAGAACTGAAGTATTGTTTGGAGGGAGAAAATCATTTTCTGTACATTTTCCGGGTCCATGGAAGCGTCGTCCTCAAGTTGCAGGCTGAGACTGCGTTCGTTTGCGGGATCATTGTATTTCAGTAAAATATCATCGCAGGTCTCTGCCAGATCCTTTTCCCGCAGCAGGAAAACATCGATAAACTGCTCCAGAACAGCATCGATGCAGGCGCTCATCTGTTCCCTGTCATCGCGTCTGGTTAGTAAAAACAAAAGAAAATGCCGATAGGAAGTTCTGATTGCTTTATAACTCTCCATGCGCTCGTTTAAAAGCATGGAAATTTCGTTCATGGTGTTCTTGTATTTATTCTCTCTGCGTCTGAAATCAGTCTCGATCTGTTTCAGTTCACTTTCTTTGTTATAGATGCGATATGACTCTTCTATCAATCTGGGCAGATCCTCAATATTTAAGTGATTCGTGCAGATCAGTTTGCTCAGATGAAAGAGATTGTGCGTTCGCACAACGGACAGAAGTTGATCTTCCTCAAAAATCAGAATCACCCGGAGCCCTGCATTGTGATCCAACAGCATTTCGATCAGTTCATTTCCGTTTAGGATATCATATCCGTAAGGAATCACTGCAACGGCAATCTCATGTTCTTCCATGATTCGGATCGCTTCATCGATATTGCCTGCATAATAATTCTCGGAAGACTCGTCATGGACGGTAATTCTGATCCGTTTGACCAAATGCTCATCTTTCAGCAGAAACAACGTACTTCGCATCACCGTGTCCTTTTAGGCATACTTACACATTTTCAACTAATATTTTACTATATCTAGATGAAAATGCAATATCTTTTTCCATATCTAGTGGAAAGAAAGGGCTTCCCCGCAAAGCGGAGAAGCCCAATCAAAAAGCATTTCCTATTCAGTTCCGTATTTTCGTGATCAAACAGTGCCGTTTCCGTATCAGGCGTCGGCGCCGTCGTCGGCAAGCTGACTTGCTCTTGCGGCAACTTCTTTCTCCTGAACATTCGAGGGTGCCTGCTCATAACGCACCAGTTCATATTCATAAGTTCCGCGTCCGCCTGTCATGGAACGAAGAACGGTACAATAGCCGTACATTCCCGTCATCGGAAGATCCGCTTCTACAACGGTCTTCCCTATGCCGACAGGATTCATGCCGAGGACTCTGCCCCTTCTCTTGTTCAGATCGCCCATAACGTCACCGGTGAAAGCGTCGGGAACCGTAACTTTTAAATTGGCAATGGGCTCTAAGAGAATCGGTCCCGCTTCCATGAAGCCTTTCTTGAACGCCTGAATCGTAGCCATCTTAAACGCCTGCTCGGAGGAGTCAACCGGATGATAAGAACCGTCGTAGAGGATCGCTTTCACGCCGACCACCGGATAGGCGGCAAGAGGCCCCTTGGTGACGGATTCGATCAGTCCCTTTTCCACTGCAGGGAAATAATTCTTCGGCACCGCGCCGCCGACAACTTCCTGTGAGAATTCGTATGCCTGCTCCATGGTTCCCAAAGGTTCGAATCTCATTTTCACATGACCGTACTGACCGTGACCGCCGGACTGTTTCTTGTATTTATATTCCACAGCGGAATTCTTTCTGATGGTTTCACGGAAAGCAACCTTGGGCTCCGTCAGTTCAATCTCCACCTTATAGATGCTCAGCAATTTGCTGGCAACAATCTCCAGATGCTGATCGCCCATACCGTAGAGCAGCGTCTGTCTGTTCTCGGCATCGTTTTCGTTCTTGAGGGTCAGATCTTCTTCCATCATTTTGGAGAGGCCGCCGGAAATCTTATCAATGTCAGCCTTATTCTTCGCTTTATAGCGCATACAGGTATAGGGCTTGCTGATCTCGGTCTTCGGATACAGAATCGGGGTACTCTTGGTAGAAAGCGTATCTCCCGTCTTGGTTGCGCTCAACTTGCCGATCGCACCGATATCGCCCGCATGCAGTTCCGTCACTTCGATCGGCTTGTTGCCGCGAAGAAGATAGAGCTTGCTGACCTTTTCTTCGGTATCCTTATCGTAATTAAAGAGGACGTCATCGGACTTGATTACGCCGGAACAAACCTTAATGAGAGAATACTTTCCGATGAAAGGATCCACAATGGTCTTCCAGACGAAAGCGGACTTTTGCTTACTGAAATCATAGTCAGCTTCGAAGATTTCACTGGTCTTCTGATTCACGCCGGCAATCTTGCGGTTCTCGGGACTGTGGAAGTATTTGATAATATCATCCATCAGGGTGTACATACCCTGACAGAGAATACTGGAGCCCATAGTCACCGGTACGATCGTACCGTCATTGATGTTCGTTCTTAATGCGGAACGAATCTCATCGTCCGAGAAAGTCTCGCCGCCAAAATACCGCTCCATAAAATCTTCGCTGGTCTCTGCAACCGCTTCCATCAGCGTTTCCCGATACTGGGAAAGGTATTCCTGCGAATAATCGGGGATCGGACATTCTTCCACCTTCCCGTCTTTGGTCCAGCGATTTCCGGTTTCACTGACCACATTGACATAACCGACAAATTTCTCGTTTTCTCTGATCGGAAGGTGAAAAGGTGCAATTTTCTTGCCGTATTTTTCTGTCAGAGTGTCGATCACCTGTTTGAAGCTGGCATTGTCCACATCCATATCCGTCACAAAGAACATGCGGGGGAGTTTATATTTCTCACAAAGTTCCCAGGCTTTTTCCGTTCCGACTTCCACACCCGCCTTACCGGAGACAACAATGACAGCGCCCGCAGCGGCGGATACCGCTTCTTCCACTTCGCCGATGAAGTCGAAATAACCCGGCGTATCCAGAATATTGATCTTGCAGCCCTCCCATTCAATGGGAACAACGCTGGTTCCGATCGAAAACTGTCTCTTCTGCTCCTCTTTATCATAATCGCTGATGGTATTGCCATCACTGATCTTGCCCATACGAGTCGTAATGCCCGACAGATATGCCATGGCTTCAACCAATGTTGTTTTCCCACAGCCACCATGTCCTAAGAGCACTACATTTCGGATCTTGTCACTTGTGTAAACATTCATTTTGTGTTCCTCCAGTTCATATTTTCTTTGTCATAATGTAACAAAGGATGTTTGTTTTCAGAAACAAACACTATGAATATTGTAATAAAAAATATAAATATTTGCAATAGGATTGTACATTTATCACAATGACAGAGGAAGACGAAACGGTTTTTCAGTGTGATGTCAAGGGCCTTGACAAGATGCGAAAATTTGACTTTATAGGTTGCTTCCACTATAATTTTACCAGATATTTTGATTATGACATTTGAAAGGTGACATGAAATGTCTGTGATCTTGGATCGTAAGGACTCCCTGCGCGGTGATTTCTGCATGCCGGGGGACAAATCAGTATCGCATCGTGCGATACTCTTGGGTGCGATTGCGGAAGGCGATACCGTGATCCACCATTTTTTACGTGCGGATGACTGTATCGATACGATCAAATGCGCACAGCGACTCGGTATTTCGATTGAAGATATCGATGATACCATTATCGTGCACGGTCAGGGGTTGAAAGGTCTGACGCCGCCGGGGCAGGCATTGAATGTCGGCAACAGCGGAACCACGATCCGTCTTCTGTCGGGAATTCTGTCCGCACAGGATTTTGCCACGGAAATCAGCGGCGACAATTCCATCACAAGACGCCCCATGGACAGTATTCTGGAGCCGCTCCGGCTGATGGGCGCTGATATTGTTTCGAAATTTGACAACAACTGTGCGCCGCTTGTGATTCAACCGTCCCGCATCCGCGGAATAACATATCACAGTGCGATCGCTTCGGCGCAGGTGAAATCTTCCATTCTGTTTGCCGGGTTGTATGCCGATGCGGAAACTGTCGTAAACGAGCCTTACCAATCCAGGAATCATACGGAACTGATGCTGCAAGCCTTCGGCGCCAGGATCAGTCACGGCTTTCATCAGACCATATTGCAGCCCGTAAAGAAACTGAATGCAATTGAGATCGATATTCCGGGAGACATCTCTTCCGCCGCCTATCTGGTCACGGCAGCGCTCATCACAAGAGATTCCGAAATTATGATTCGCGGCATCGGAATGAACCCGACCAGAAACGGTTTCATCGACGTTATTCTCTCTATGGGTGCCGACATTGAAATGATCAATGCCAAGAGCGGTCTGGAACCGACCTGTGATCTGATCGTACGTTCTTCCAAACTGCACGGCATCACTTTAGAGGGAGAGATTATTCCGCGAACCTTGGATGAGATTCCGATCCTGGCGGTACTCGCCTGCTTCGCCGAGGGTACGACGATCATCAGGGATGCCGGAGAACTGAAGGTCAAAGAAAGCAACCGGATTGAGGTGATGGTTGATAACCTGACCAAAATGGGGGCACACATCATTGCAACGGACGACGGCATGATCATTGAAGGCGGTTATCCGCTGCACGGAGCGATCATCGGATCCAGACATGATCATCGGATCGCAATGTCAATCGCGGTCGCTGCGCTCGGTGCGGAAGGGAAGACGGAAATCATCGGATCGGAATGCGTGAATGTCTCTTATCCCGGCTTCTACGAAGATCTCCGCTCGCTTTTTCCGAAATCATAGAAATTCGAAAAGCGGCAATTCTGAATTCCGACGACCGTTCGCAGGTCGGAGGAATTACACGAATTGCCGCTTTAAGATCCATATAATTATTTCTTGATGAGCAGCGATTTCCCTGTCATTTCTTTCGGCTGCTCCTCTCCCATCACCTCGATCAGCGTGGGTACAATATCGGCAAGACAACCGCCGTCACGCAGCGTATAAGCCGGATCGTAGTTCACAAGAATGAACGGCACCGGATTTGTGGTATGTGCCGTAAACGGCGATCCGTCCGTCTCGTCGATCAACTGCTCCGCATTTCCGTGATCCGCGCAAATAAACATCACACCGTCCACTTCCTTTATTGCGGCAACCGCCCATCCGACACATTCATCCACAGCTTCCACGGCTTTGATTGCGGCGGCTTCGACGCCGGTATGACCGACCATGTCGGGATTGGCGAAGTTAATAATGATCACATCGAACCGATCGCTCTTGATTGCCTTGACCAGTTGATCGCAGACTTCATATGCGCTCATTTCCGGCTTCAAATCATAGGTGGCGACCTTCGGAGACTTCACGAGGATCCGTTCTTCGCCCTCATTCGGTTCTTCCGCACCGCCGTTGAAGAAGAAAGTGACATGCGCGTATTTCTCGGTTTCGGCAATTCTTGCCTGTTTCATTCCCTTGGAAGCCAGCCATTCGCCGAAGGTATTGTTTACGGCAATCTTCTCAAAGGCAACGATCTTGTTTTCAATGAGCGGGTCGTATTCGGAGAAGCAGACATAAACGATATCCAACTTCTTGTCCCGCTTGAACGAACGGAAATCATCATCACAGAATGCATGCGTGATCTCTCTGGCGCGATCGGGACGGAAATTGAAGAAAATGATGGAGTCGTCATCGTTCACGGTTCCGACAGGAATTCCGCCGTTGACAATCACGGTAGGCTTCACGAACTCATCGGTCTCGTCTCTGTCATAGGAAGATAGAATCGCATCGTCCGCATTTGCAACCTTTATGCCCTCGCCTCTGGTGAGCGCATAGTAAGACAGTTTCACGCGGTCATAGTTATTGTCTCGATCCATGGCGTAATAACGACCGTGAATGGAAGCAATCTCTCCGACGCCGAGTTCACGCATCTTCGTCTGTAACTGATGCACATAATCTATCCCCGACTTCGGCGGGGTGTCGCGTCCGTCCAGGAAACAGTGGATATAGACCTTGCGCAGGTTGTTTTGTTTGGCAAGTTCGAGCAGGCCGAATAAGTGCGTGATATGGGAATGCACGCCCCCATCAGACAACAGACCGTACAAATGCAGAGCGCTGTCCTTTCTCTTACAGTTATCGATCGCCGTCATCAGTGCCGGATTGGTAAAAAAGGTTCCGGTTTCGATTTCTCTGGTGATTCTGGTCAGTTCCTGATAAACGATTCTGCCGGCGCCCATGTTCAGATGTCCGACCTCGGAATTGCCCATCTGACCGTTCGGCAGACCGACAGCCATGCCGCTCGCCAAGCCCTTTACAAAGGGATATTCCTTCATCAGGGAATCCATCACCGGCGTGTTGGCTTCATAGACTGCATTTCCTTCCTTGCGGTCATTCAAGCCGTAGCCGTCAAGAATCATTAAAACGGTAGGTTTCTTGCTCATTCTTATGTCCTCTTTCTTTTGCTTTTTGCTGCGCGCAGTAACAGAAAGGTACACGCATGCGTGCCACTTGCGTATGAAAAGCCGGCTTAGATCAAACCGGCTTTTTCTGCTTCATGAAACATATCATAGATGGCGATCTTGCTTGCATCATGTTCCGTCATTCCGACAAATATGCCTCCGTAGATGAACTCGTCCCCGCTGTTGTCGAAACGGATCACATTCACAAAGCAATGAATCACCTCCTTGGTCCAGATAGTAAGCTCCGCTTCGTAAATGGAGTTGACCGCAAGCAATTCTTCGCTTTTGAATCCCACGCCCTCTTTTGAAATATCAATCACGTCGACCGGAATTCTGTCATGACTTCCGTTGTCAATGCGATTCATGATCAGATGCGCGTCAAGGATCAGCCGTCTTGATTTCCGTTTTTCCTCCATATCGCCCCTCCGTATTGCTTCTTCTCCCTGGCAACAGATTAATCATAATATAATTCGGGTACAGATACAAGATCATTCCGGTGATTCTTGTGTATTTGTGATGAAACAAGCATCTCCGAATGAGAAAAAACGATATTTTTCTTCTACCGCGTGACGATAGGCGTTCAGTATGTTCTCTCTGCCGGCGAGCGCGGATACCAGCATCAGCAGCGTTGATTCCGGCAGATGGAAGTTGGTCACCAGACAGTCCATGACTTTGAAGCGATATCCGGGATAGATGAAGATTTCCGTGTCGCCGGAACAGGCGTGCAGTACGCCGTTTTCATCTGCGGCGCTTTCAATCGTGCGGCAACTGGTGGTTCCGACACAGATCACGCGTCCGCCCGCGGTTTTGGTTTCATTGATTACACCTGCCGCTTCTTCCGATATCTGAAAGAACTCGGAATGCATGTGATGTTCTATCACCCGATCGACCTTCACCGGACGAAAAGTACCCAGTCCGACATGCAGGGTCACATAGGTGATTTTTACCCCCATTTCCGCAATCTGAGCAAGCAGTTCCTTCGTGAAATGGAGCCCTGCAGTGGGTGCCGCAGCGCTTCCCTCGTATCTGGCATAGACTGTTTGGTATCTGCTCGGATCTTTCAGTTTATGCGTAATATACGGCGGAAGCGGCATCTCCCCCAGACGGTCGAGAATTTCCTCGAAGATTCCGTCATAGAAGAACTGCACCAGACGGTTTCCGTCTTCCAACACGGAAAGGATTTCGGCACGCAGCAGTCCGTCGCCGAACACAACGGACGCGCCCGGTTTCAACTTCTTTCCGGGTCTGACCAGCGTCTCCCAAAGGGCGTCGCCCTTCCGCTTCAGCAAAAAGAGTTCCACCGCCGCACCGGTGTCTTCCTTGGCACCGAGCAGTCTTGCGGGGATTACCTTCGTATTGTTCAGTACCAGACAATCGCCGGGACGCAAAAGCGACGGCAGATCGATGAATCGTCTGTCTTCGGTTTCTCCTGTGTCCTGACGGATTACAAGCAGTCTGGATGCGGAGCGGTCGGCAAGCGGATCCTGTGCGATCAGTTCTTTCGGAAGGTAAAAATCATAGTCTGAAGTTTTCATGCCGAGGCAGGTCTTATTGTCTGAGTTCAATTCCAAGTTGCTCCAGTCCGTTCAGAATCTTCTTCATGGCGCTGTTGACATCAGTCTCATCCAGTGTCCTGTCTTTTGCTCTGAAACTGATCGAATATGCAACGGATTTATAGCCTTCCTGAATCTGCTCGCCCTCATAGAGGTCAAAGAGACGGCAATTTTCCAGCAGCGCGCCGCCGCGCTGCTCGATTACGGCTTCAATTCTGCCGACGGGAAGCGTTTTCGGAACGACCATGCTGAGATCACGATTGACTGCGGGATATTTGGCGATTCCCTCATATTTCCGTTCGAAAGTTGCAAAAGGTTCTACCGAGGGCATATCCAGTACTGCAATATAGACGCGACCCTTCATATCAAAGTTGTCGACCACTTCCGGATGAACTTCGCCCAGGAAACCGACATTCACCTGATCATAAATGATGTTCGCCTGTCTGCCGGGATGCAGGAAAGCGTAATGATTTCTGAACACGGCGGAGTTTCTGACCGCGGATTCCGTCGGTTCTCCGGCTTCATAGATAACCTTTTTGCGCATGCCGATGTATTCAAAGAATTCCTCAATCACGCCCTTCATCGTATAGAAATCGCCCTCTCCGTAGAAGCCGAGCGTAAATTGCATCCGCTCATCGGGAAGTTCGGTTAAGGGCAGTTGCTTCGGAAGATAAATGTTTCCGAGTTCATAAAGTCTGACATTCTTGTTGCGACGGTTGTAGTTCGTAGCCAGACTCGTCATCATTCCGTTCAAGGATAGGGTTCTCATGATGGAGAAATCTTCACCGAGCGGATTCGCAATGGTAACGGTCCGACGCAGCGGATCGTTTTCGGAAAGAAGCAATTGATCGAAGCATTTCGGGCTCTCGAAAGAATAGCACATTCCCTGCGAGAAACCGCAGTATTCGGCAATATCTCTGGCAAGTTGCTCGATCCGAAGTTTAAACGGCAGTTTTCCTGTGGTTGCTTCCCCCGTCGGCAGCGTCTCGCCGATCTTGTCATAACCGTAGAAGCGTGCGACTTCTTCCGCAATATCCGCGATATTCTCAAGATCCTGACGGAAGGTAGGGATCGAAAGCATGCCGCTGTCACTGTCATATTCGATCTCCAAAGCAGTCAGAATCTTCAGCATTTCCGCTTCGGAAAGAGAAAGTCCGAGCAGTTCGTTGATCCGTTTCGTATTCATTCGGATCCGGCGATTGACCGGAAGATCGGCATGCACATCTACGACGCCGTCAACCACTTCGCCGCAGCCAAGTTCCTCAACCAACTGACATGCCCTGTTGATGGCTGCGATCGCATTGTGCGGATCCAGTCCCTTTTCGAAGATACCGGATGCGTCGGTCCGAAGCCCCAGACGTTTTGCGGATTTACGAATATTGGCGCCGTTAAATGTTGCGGATTCGAACACCATCGTCTGCACCTCGTCACTGATCTTGCTGTTCTCGCCGCCCATGATTCCCGCAATGCCGATCGCCTTTTGGGCATCGTTGATCATCAGCATATCGCGATCCAACGTTCTCTCCTGCCCGTCCAGCGTCACGAAACGATCACCGTCTTTCGCACGCTTCACAACAATGGAGCCGCCTGCAATCGTAGCAAGATCAAAGGCATGCATCGGCTGACCGTATTCTTCCATCACATAGTTCGTAATATCGACAAGATTATTGATGGGACGAATGCCGCAGGAAGCAAGTCTGCGCTGCATCCACTTCGGAGATGGCGCAAGCTTGATGTTTCTCACAACACGTGCGCAGTATCTGGTGCAAAGTTTTGGATCCTCCACGCGTACTTTGATATAATCGTTGACGTCGCCGCCGCACCCTGTTACAGCGACCTTGGGCGGAACAAAAGGTTTGCCGAATGTAACGGCGGCTTCTCTTGCGATTCCGAGCACGGAGTAGCAATCCACCCTGTTCGATGTAATCTCATATTCGAAAACGGAATCATGCAGTCCCAATGCCTCGATCGCATCCGTTCCGATTTCCGTGTCTCCGGGGAAGAGATAGATTCCGTTTTCCGGCGCTTCCGGATACATTTCACGGGAAGAACCCAGCTCTTCGATTCCGCACATCATACCGAAAGATGCGACGCCGCGCAGCTTTCCGTTTCGAATTTCAACGCCGTCTTCCGGCAGAGGGGCTCCGTCATGACCGCCCGCCACCTTGCCGCCGTCCAACACCACCGGAACCTTGTCTCCTACTTTGATATTGGTCGCGCCGGTCACGATTTGGAGCGTTTGGTCCCCCAAATTCACCTGGCATACCAGCAGTTTGTCAGCATCCGGATGCTTCTCGATCGATGTGATCGAACCGACACGAATCTTACTTAAATTCCGATCCAGACGCTGAAATGTTTCCACCTTGGTACCGGACATTGTCATTTTGTCCAGATATTCCTGATCCGTGCAGTCAAGTTCCGGTACATAAGCTTTCACCCAAGACATTGATGTATTCATAATCGTTCAACCTTTCTCTCTGCTCTTTAGAATTGTTTCAAGAATCTGACATCATTCTCATATAGGAGTCTCATATCATCGATTTCATACTTTAATAATGCAATTCTCTCCAATCCCAAACCGAAAGCAAAGCCGGAATACTGATCGGGATCGATCTTGCTCATGCGCAGCACATTCGGATGTACCATACCGCAGCCGAGAATTTCGATCCAGCCCGTTCCCTTACAGAACCTGCAGCCGCTTCCTCCGCACTTGAAGCAGGAGACGTCAGCTTCTGCGGAAGGCTCGGTGAAGTTAAAATGATGGGGTCTGAATCGCACCTTTGTATCCGCACCGAACATTTCGCGGGCGAATTCCGCAAGAGTGCCCTTCAGATCCGCAAAAGTAATCTGCCGATCGATCACCAGACCCTCAATCTGATGGAAAGACGGGGAATGTGTTGCGTCGACCTCGTCGGAACGGAAGACTCTGCCGGGCGCAATCATTCGGATGGGCAGTTTCCCCTTTTCCATCTCATGCACCTGCGTTCCGCTGGTCTGTGTGCGAAGAAGAATATCTCCATTGATATAAAAGGTGTCCTGCTCATCCTTTGCCGGATGATCGGCGGGAATGTTCAGCGCCTCAAAATTATAATAATCCGTTTCGACTTCGGGACCTTCCACCACCTCGTAGCCCATACCGACAAAGATGCGTTCTACTTCTTCCATCACGATCGTATTGGGATGTCTGTGTCCCATCTGCATTTTGGAAGCGGGAAGCGTAACATCGATCACTTCATTGCGCATCTGTATCTCTCGAAGACTGCGTTCCAGTTTCTTCTTCGCTTCATCCAACGCCTTCTCGATGATTTCTCTGGTGTCGTTGACCATCTGCCCGATCTTCGGACGATCCGCTGCTGCAACATCCTTCATCCCCTTTAAGACCGTAGTCAATTCGCCCTTTTTGCCGAGGAAATTGACTCTCACGTCATTCAACTGATCCGGCGTTTCGGAAGTTTTGATCTGTGAAAGCGCTTCTTCTTTGATTTTGTTCAGTATGTCCTTCATAAGCTTCCCTTCTTTACTCAAAAAAAGCCCTGACGAGCAGGACTTTCCCAAAATGCAGCTCTTGTATTTTGACTCCTAGCAAAGTCCGCCAGGTGGGTAACCGCAACCATACTTCTGCCTTCCACTGGTACTGAGGCTTGACATCCGCATGGAAATATAGGAATCCCGTTTAAAGTGATGTAGGTTCAAAATAGCAAGAAGCAATGCACCTTGGGTACTTTGATTATACAGGATTCCATAAGAAATCACAAGAGTATTCGTCCTATTTCCTCTTTAAGATAAAATGCAGTTCGCTGGAGAACTCGCTCTGATCCATGATCAGCTGCAGTTCATCCATCAACGGAAGCATCTTCTGCGAGAAATATGCCGCGAACTTTTCATTGTTGTTTTTGGTCAGCATCACGGTGATGAATCGATAGAGATCATTGATATCGCTGCCGAATCTCCACTCATAAGCGACTGCAAATCCCATATCTTCCGCCATTTTCGCAATCGATTCGTTCGTAAACAAATGTGTGTGCGTGCCGCCGGTATGCCGATTATAACACTGCTGGTGCGCCGCTTCAAAAGCGCAGCTGAAAGAAAACATCGGAACCGAAGCGTAGACATATTTCACGTTCCGATTGCATCGGATCGCTTCCAGATTCTCTTTTAAATTGATCAGATGCTCGAGCACCCCGATGGCGGAAATCACGTTGGCGTCGGTCTGTTCGATGATTGCGATGGAATCATGCAAACCGACATGCGCAAGGAGTGTCTCCCCTGCCATTTGATTGCCGTACTCCACCTGATTCTTCGACACTTCGATTCCATCCGCCCGCATGCCGAATCTTCTGGCGGCGGCGACAAAATATCCGCAGCCGGCACCGAGATCCAACAGCCTTACATCGTTCACGCCTTCCTCTTGCAGCGAATCCTTTAAGAATTCCGCTTTCGGCAGATAAATGGACTGCAGCCGCTTCTCATATTCTTCCCGATCCTTGCTGCTGTAATTCTTCGAGTAATCATCTTCCACATAGACCTTGCTTGCAAAGGCGTCGGTATCCTCGAATTCACTGTTTAAATGCGTACAGGACGCGCATTGGATATAACCCAGCCCATGACTGTGGAACAACGGTTCTCCAAGCGCTGCGCCGCAGATCTTACACTGTGTGCGTTTGGGCTGGTCGGAGAGAATTTGTGCCATCCCGTCCGCCATTTCCAGCATGCCGTCATTGTTCTCGAAGAAATTTGTCTTCATGGAATTTAAGTTTCCGAAAGGTTTTCCGTATTTCTTCACTGTGCTCATCGTTTCTCCGCTTATTTCATAATCAGTTTCTTATAGGTCTTTTTCCCTTTTTTCAGGACGACGCCATCGGCGAAATCAGAACTTTGCAGCGTGAACCTAATATCGGTCACTTTATCGCCGTTGACGGAAACACCGCCCTGTTCCACATTTCTTCTCGCTTCGGATCTGCTCGCGCAAAGCCCCGCCGCAACCAGCATTTGTAAGACGTCTATCGAATGATCCCTGAAATCGGCGTCAGTCAGTTCCGTCTCCGGAATATGCTCCGTACCGCCCGACACAAAGATCGCTCTTGCAGCATCCTGCGCCTTGCCCGCTTCCTCTTCGCCGTGCACGAGTTTCGTCAGTTCGTAAGCCAGGATTTCCTTCGCTGTATTTAACTGCGCGCCTTCCCATGCATCCATCTGATCGATCTCATTAAGCGGTAAGAAAGTCAGCATACGAATGCACTTCAACACATCATCGTCCGCCACATTTCTCCAATACTGGTAAAAATCATAGGGTGAGGTTTTCGCAGGATCCAGCCATACCGCTCCGCCGACAGTCTTACCCATCTTCTGTCCTTCGGAATTGAGGAGCAGTGTAATCGTCATGGCATCCGCCTTTTTCTCTCCGTATTTCCTGCGAATCAACTCTCTGCCGCCAAGCATGTTGCTCCACTGATCATCTCCGCCAAACTGCAAATTACAGCCGTATCTTCTGTACAGTTCGAGAAAATCATAACTCTGCATGATCATATAGTTGAATTCGAGGAAACTCAAACCGCAGTCGCGTTCCAATCGCTGCTCATAGCACTTTGCGCGCAGCATATTGTTGACATGGAAATAGGCGCCGACCTCTCTTAAGAGTTCCACGTAATTCAGTTCCAGCAGCCAGTCCGCATTGTTGACCATCATCGCCTTTCCTTCGGAGAAATCAATAAACCGGCTCATCTGTTTCTTGAAGCACTCTATATTATGATCGATATCCTCTTTCGTCAGCTGCTTACGCATTTCCGTTTTGCCCGAGGGATCCCCGATCATGCCGGTTCCGCCGCCAAGGAGCGCAATCGGTCGGTTTCCCGCCATCTGAAGGCGTTTCATCAGGCAAAGCGCCATGAAATGCCCCACATGAAGGCTGTCCGCAGTCGGATCAAAGCCGATATAGAAAGTGGCTTTCCCCTGATCGATCAGTTCTCTCACCGTATCTTCATCCGTAACCTGGGCAATCAATCCTCTTTTCACCAGTTCGTCATAAATTTTCATTGGATACCTCTCTCCTCTTAAGGATCGGATTTTCAGTTCTTTTCACACAACAAAATAAAGTATAGCACATCACAAGGCGGGCAACAATGCCCGCCTTGTGATTTGTCTCCGTAATTCCCTGGAAGTCGTTTGTTAGCTCAATTCCGTAACCAGTTTTTCCACTGCGGCAAGCGCTTCATCCGGAAGTTTGTCATAGCCTTCCTTCTTCTCTGCGAAGCCCTTCACAGCATCTAAACGGTTCTGCATTGCAGACTTCAACGCTTCCTTGTAAGAAGGATCGTTCAGATCGGGTGTGAAATCACCTGTCTTGCCGGACCAATCGTACATGATCTCGATATCTTCAAAAGGACCCCACTGTTCGAATTTTGCTTTACCTTCCACGATGGTCTCAAGGATACCCAGGGTATCTTCCTTCTGGCACTTGTGACCCATGAAATCGCCGGTATTTACGATATAGCAGTCAACGTTTTTCTCTTCCACGAGTTTTTTGAACTTCTCATAATCGTTTACCAACGGATAGGTTCTGAACGGATTCGCATAGGGAACGATACGAAGCGCATTCAGATCCGTACCTGCTTTCACACGCTCTGCGGTAGAGGTCTTGGTTGCAAGGGTTGCACCCATCACCGATGCCAGCGCTGCGCCTTTGATCTTGACTACGGGCGGGATTGCAGGATCCTTCATGATCCAGAAGATCGCATTGACAGGGCTGTCGATCTTATCCACACGGTTCGGGCTCCAGAGTTTGGACTTGATCGCACGGCCGTTACCGTTACGGATATCTTCCGTTACGATCTGTACCTTGCCGTTTTCATCCAGCGTTGCCGAGCAGTTCTGAACGGTCAGCAGATAGTCGTTATCGGGACATCCTGTCGGATAGTCGTTTGTCTTATCGAAATAGGTAGGCTCCAAAGCTACGGAAACACAGGTATCCGTGTTGATGATGAAAGCATCGTCATGCAGTACCTTGATGCCGCCGAAAGCGTCATATTTACCGTCATGCTTCGCATGTGTCAGCGTGGACTTGCCGGAACCTGACAGACCGTAAACGGAAGCAACGTACTTTTTGCCGCCTTCCAGAGAGTATTCTTTCTGTCCGCCGTGACAGGAAGCATAGCCGTTTCTGTTGGCAAGCGCCCATGCCATGGTCAGCGTGCCCTTCTTGTGCTCGCCGAAGTACTTCATGCCAAGGATTGCCGCACAGTTTGCATTCGTATCGAAATAGCAAAGTGTCAGAGGATCGCTCAAGCAGCTGAAATCAACGTCAGGCGCTTCTTCCGGCGCCCACTGGGGATCGGAGAAAATATAGATGTCAGGCTCTTTGCCGTTGCCGATCGGCTGGCTGTTCTGATACATTTTCACATAAGCGTCGGACATGTACTGGAAGTTGAGCATCCAGTTGTAGAGCAGGTTCTCTTCTCCTTCGGGAATTAAGAGATGCGCCTTCGCCATGAACTCGGGATCCAGACCGATATAGCACTCTGCATGGTAGAAAGTTCTCCAACGCGCTTTATAAATCGCATCCATAACAACTTTATCAAGTTTCACTTCATCTACGCCCGGCTCGCCTTTGATACGACGTGCCACTGCATAACGACCGGTTACCGCGCCGTCGTTAAAAAGCAATACTTTTGCGTCTTTCTCAAGACCAAAGGTATCGCCATCCTTTATGGGCATATCGGTCACGATCGTTCCCGGTGAATTCTTGGCAAGCTCATACGCTTCCTTTAAAGTGTTGACCTTAATTACGTTGTTTCCATAGAAAGCACCTTCGATGATCGAACGTGTTCTGGAGAAACCAACTTTGCCTTTTCCGATTTCATGAATCGGATAATACGCTTTTGTTGACATATCATTTCCTCCTCTTGATATAAGCAGTTAATTACAATCTTTGGGTATTATCTCAAAATGGTATATTGTTGTCAAGGATTTTGTCCCCGAATAAATACAATTCATAAAACCTGAATCAATCCCCGCATCAAAGCGCATGGGTATGACTTTGCAGCCAGTGTTTCTCTTCCTCATTCAAATACGGAGAAACGGTTTCATAAATCGTGGCATGGTATGCATTGAGCCAATTGATTTCATCTCTGGTCAGGAGCGCGGAATCGATCGCTTCCAAATCGATCGGAACCAGCGTCAGCGTTTGGAAGCCATAGAAGGTTCCCCACTCATTCTCTGCCACCGGAACGCAGAGCATCGCGTTCTCCGTCCGGATTCCGTGACTGCCCTCGATATAAATTCCGGGTTCATTACTGGTGATCATCCCCGGCTCGATTTCTTTGGAAGTTCCTGCCACGTGGTATCTGATATTTTGCGGACCTTCATGCACGTTCAAAAAGGCGCCGATTCCGTGTCCGGTACCATGTCTGTAGTCGATCAAACGATCCCAGATCACTCCTCTTGCAAGGATATCCAGATTCGCACCGGTCACGCCCTTTAAGAAAGTGACGGATGCAAGCCGAATGAGCGCCTTCAATACCAGGGTAAAATGTTGTCTTTCTTCTATTGTAAGTTCCCCCAGCGCAATCGTTCTGGTCACATCTGTGGTTGCACCCAAATACTGCGCGCCGGAATCCAGCAGCAGCAAGCCCTTGGGAGCAAGCGTTGCCGCATGTTCCGCCACAGGTTCATAATGAATGATTGCAGCATTCTCTCCGTAAGCGCAGATCGTAGGAAAAGAAAGTTCGACAAAGCCTTCATTCTGACTTCTGAAACGATCGATGTAGTGCGCCGCATCTGCTTCCGTCAGTGTTTTTGTCTGTACGGCAGTCTTGATATAACGAATGAAACGGATCATAGCAACGGCATCAAGCACATGATAGTGCGTCGCAAGCGAGATTTCGGTTTCATTCTTGATGTATTTCGGTACGAAATCATCGTCGCAAATCGATTTCATAGTATTGAACTGATTCGCAGCCTCATAAAGAGAAGAATTCAGATGATCGGGATCCGCACAAATGCATTGATCCCTGCACTGCAACAGGAAAGCGGTCACGGAAGGATACGGCAGAACCCGAACCTGATCTTTTCGCAAGGCTTGCATCACCGCGCTTCCCACAGCCTGCTCCCGCACAAAGAGAACGGCTTCCTTTTGATTGATGTAGGCATAAGAAAAAGCAACCGGATTGCATTCAATATCGTTTCCGCGCAGATTGAACAGCCACATGATTGCGCTGAGTTCATTCAGCAAATAAGCGTCCGCCTGCTTCTCCGCGATTCTTTTTCTGACGAAGTCAAGCTTATCCGCCCTGCTTCTGCCCGTAATTGTAATCGGAAGTTCCAGCAGCGTACCGGCAGACATCGCGGGACGATGCGTCCAGATTCTGTCGAACAGATCCACGTCGGTTTTCAAAACGGCATTCCCGATCGCCTTCTGCAAGTTCCTGCGGAAACTCTCACCAATGGTCCTTCCGTCGCAGGCAACCGTATCTTTCGACTTCACTTCGGATGCCAGATATTTCAATATTGTCGGCGTATCAGGCAAGCCGTGTCTGTAGAGTTCGATCTTTGTGCCCGCAAGTTCCATCCTGGCCTGCACAAAATACCTGCCGTCCGTCCAGAGGATTGCCTTTTGTTTGGAAATGACCATCCAACCTGCGGAACCCGTAAAACCGGAAATGAATTCCCGTGTTTTGAAATAGTCGTCCAGATATTCGCTCTGGTGAAAATCAGAAGTAAACACAAGATAGTAATCGATGCCTTCTGTCTTCATCTCCCGTCGCAGTGCCGCCAGACGTTTCATGATCACCTTTCTGTCCATCATCAGCCTTTCTCTCCATAATAAAAATCAGAGTTCGTCTTTGAGCAAACGAACCGCCGCCGAGGTGCCGATTCGATCGCAGCCCGCATCCAGAAACGCTTGCAGAGCGTCCGCCGTACGAATCCCGCCGGCGGCTTTGATCAAAACCTTAGAACCGATGTGTTTTCGAAAGAGACTGATGTCTTCCAGGGTCGCCCCTGCCGAACCGAAGCCGGTCGAGGTTTTGATGAAGTCCGCGCCGCCCTTCGTTACGCAATCACAGACACGCACCTTCTCTTCTTCCGTCAGTTCACAGGTCTCAACAATCACCTTGAGAATGTTCTCGCCGCAGACGGCTTTCAGTGCGGCAATCTCTTTCGTGACCGCCTCATAATCCCCGTTCTTGACATCCGTTAGATTGATTACCATATCGATCTCGTTCGCACCGTCTTCCAATGCTTTCTCCGTCTCCGCCAGTTTTCCCTCTGTCGAAGAATAACCCAAGGGGAAGCCGACGACCGTACAGAGATTCAGCGACGGAAATTCCGCCCGTATTCGTTTGAGATAGCAGGCGGGGACACAAACGGATGCCGTATGGAAGCGCACCGCTTCCTCACAAAGTTCCCGTATTTGTACCCAGGATGCACTCGCTTTCAACAAAGTATGATCGCAATGCGCCAGAATCTCCTGCTTCGTCATAAACCGCCCTCCCTACGCAATTTCAAACTCACCTGATTCGTTTCCTCCTGCTCGCTAACACTCATTATGTCAGGAACTTCGTCCCTAACCG